>NZ_JBMWAM010000008.1:0-183748 GCF_049725345.1 Paenibacillus praedii
GACTGCTGTCAAACGCAGCCTAGCAAGGGGTTTCCACATGAGGGTGTTTTCAAACTGCACTTTTCTTGACTATTCCATCAGTTTATCAAGGAGAATACACTTGTAACGGCACAAGATACATAAAATGTACTGAGTGGTCTATTTACCGAAACAATTTAAGAAATGCTTTAAGTGGAAATGGAATCGTCTTTCGGTTACGATAAGTGCGATGTGAATAGCTAACAGACCATAAATATCCAATACGAACAAAGTCATAAAACGTTTATCAGCGAATCGGGAATTAGGACTATCATCCCTAGGGGTCGACAAGGGGAATTTGAATCCTAGGTCTTGAAGAAGCATCAATCGATGTTACCGGTATTGTAAATCGTTTATTAGCGCTAAACGCCAAAAGAGTCAGCATTCGAAATATCAAAGATGACTTGATTAACTTCTATGGGGTTTGACATGTCTCAGAGGCACAATTCCAATATGACCAACATAGACCGTTTCCCTCATCCTAGAATGCAGAGTCGGACGTCACAGAGCGTGTACGCGGTCATAATTTTTGGATGTCATTTGAAGACAGGGTGCGGCAATTGTGAAGAAAGTTGCGTTTATGGTTATTGATATTGATTTGGACGGTAGCAAAAATTGTTCTGGGCATGTGATAAGCGAGAACGAGTCCGCAAAATTTTAAATGAACTGAAAACCCGCGGTGTTCAAAAAAAATTCAACACTTGTGTCGACAACCTAAAGATGTTGTATTTCTCTACGATGGACGTCGTACATGTAGGGACTGGCCATGTCCAAAACTGAGGACAAATCTGTCTGGATAGGGCAACATATGCGTTAAAAGGGTGATTCCCCCTTCCGGGGGGAATACCATGTATGAGTTATTACAAAATTATTGACAAGCAAATGGGCTATCTGAGCAGTGAACAGTTTCCCAGCTTCTTAAAACTCTTGCTGTTTAAACTTAAACTTAAATCTTTTTCATTGAATAATAATTCCCCTCCACTGCATTGATAATCAAAATTTCACCGTTAAAAAGGTCGATCTAGATTCAAACTCATTTGGAAGGCTAAAACGTATCCATATAACCTTTTTCGCGTAAAAAATCAGTTATTTTCCTAATTGATTCCTCTAATGTTAAAATATCTGTTTCAATAGTTATCTCTGATTCCAAGGGTTCTTCATAAGGTGCAGAAATTCCTGTGAACTCTGTTATACTTCCCTCTCTTGCTTTTTTATATAAGCCCTTAGGGTCACGTCTCTCACATTCTTCGAGACTACATTTCACATATACTTCTATGAATTGGCCATTATCAAACATTTCTCGAACCATTTGACGATCATCTTCATATGGTGAAATAAAAGCAGAAATTGTTACCAACCCTGCATCTACTAGTAGTTTCCCTACCTCACCGACTCTTCTAATATTTTCCTTCCTGTCAGCCTCACTAAATCCAAGATTTTTGTTCAATCCATGACGGATGTTATCACCATCTAATACATAGGATCGAATATTGGATTTATAAAGTTCTCTCTCCAATTCAACTGACAAAGAGGATTTTCCTGATGCAGATAAACCAGTGAACCATATAATACAACTTTTATGTTGATTCAAACGATATCTATCGTCTCTAGAAATCTTAGTATTATGCCAAAAAACATTGCTTAAGGACATAATTTCAACCTCCTTAGCCTAGCTGCCTTTTCACTTTTTTCTTTTTAAATTTGTAGATAAACAATGTACCTGTAGCCAATATAATTAGCAATATCAGCATAGGGTAATTAAACTGTTTCTTAAAAGCTTTTTCACCTACTTCAGAGGTAGTGCCATCATCGAATTCAGCTATAACTTGGATAGTGTGTATTCCTTTGTAAACCTTAGAAACATCCAATGTATATTGAAATCCACTATTTAGTTCAACGTGAGTATAAAGCTTTTTAATATCTTCACGCGCTATTCCTGAATGGGCATTTCCAATAAAATGCCCATTCAGCAAAACCTGTATAGACTTTATCTTCTTCTCACTAGATACCCAACCCTGTACATCAAGATGATTGCCCTTCACTAACGTTAATTCTTTCAAAGGTGCCTCAATTGCACCTTCGATAGGATCTGATTTCACAAATTTTGTTTTCGTTATAATTCCTTTTAAACCCGACTTTGTAACAGCCTCAATCGTAATGATGTAATCCCTATCTTTATTTTTGCTTAAATCCAAAACCATTTGATATCCACTTTTTTCTGAGCCTTGAATAGTCGGGTAAACAAGAGCAACATCTTCCCTTGATATACCGTACGTTGCTTCACCGACAAATTGATCATCTAAATAAACGTTTATATGCTCAACCCTGTCTTTATGCAAAGCCCAACCTCTTAGCTGCAGCTGATTAGATTGAACTACAGCTCCTTCTTCCAATGAATCCAGTTTCCCCTCAAATTCTGCTTCTGCATTTACAACCTGTACTAAAGAAACAGACAGGAATAAACAAATAAACAAAACTACTTTAATCATATACCTCAAGATTTTCTCTCCACCTTATGTTTTCAATCTTGATTCTATTTATACTGGTTCGCAGGTCTACCTATCGAAAAATCTTCTCTTGCTCTAGTTAGATTAGGACTATAGAACCGATCGTTATTCATGTATTCCGCCCAATTGTCATTCATATACTGGACTTCTCTTTTAAACCTTTCTTGCTTTTCGGGTGTGTCCTCATAGCCGCGAGTTTTGGATTCGTAGTGGTATAGCCTCACATCTGGAAGCACTAAATTGTACTTTCCATTGTTTAATAATTTCAAACATAGATCAACATCGTTACATGCAACAGATAGAGTTTCTTCAAATCCATTTACAGCTTCGAAGTCTTTCTTCTTCAGCATTAGACAAGCACCGGTCACTGCAGAGTAGTTAGAGTTCAACAATAATCTCCCCACATAGCCTGGCGAATTCATTGGAAAGCCTTTGTGGCTATGTCCAGCCCAGCCTCCAATTCCAAGTATAACACCTGCATGCTGCAGCGTATTATCCGGGTACAATAGCATTGCACCTACCGCACCTATACTTTCTCGCTGTGCTTGACCAACCATACTTTCTAGCCATGTTGAAGTAATTACCTCTGTATCATTATTTAAAAATAATAACATCTCACCATCAGCTATCCGAGCACCTTCATTATTTAGTTTTGGATAATTAAAGGGTATATCTAATTCTAAAACTTTAAATCTTTCGTTAACCTTCGTTTTCCATTCTTTAAATAGCTCGAAGGTTTTCACATCTGTACTGCCGTTATCAACGATTATAACTTCGAAATTATTGTACGTTGTTTTTTGAAATATTGATTCAAGACAGCCAGCTAAAATCTCATGCCCATCTCTTGTAGGAATGATAATGGATACCATTGGCTCATCTACAACAGGATATTTAACTAGATATTGTCCTGGATAATTGGGAATAGGATTAACTAAGCCACCCTCTTCTCTTCGATCCAATGCTTCTTGTATCGCTTTTAACCCAGCGACGAAAGCATAATTTTTAGCACTGGAATCAAAAGCAGTTGAATCAGCTATCGTCCTCCAATGATATAGAACTTTTGGTATATGGTAGATTTTATTTGTTTTTTCTGTCAGACGTAACACAAGGTCATAATCTTGGCTGCCTTCAAACCCTTTTCTAAACCCACCTATTTCTCTGACAAGCTTTGTTCTATACACCCCCAGGTGGCATGTATACATTTGGGATAAGAAGGTATCTGGCGACCAATCTGGTTTGAAAAAAGGTGAATGAATTTCCCCCTCCTCCGATATCTTATCCTCATCGCTATAAATCATGTCTGCATCTTGATATTTATTTAACAATGCGACATTTTCATATAATGCATCTAGAGTTAACTCATCGTCATGATCAAGCAATGCGACAAATTCTCCATTCGCCATTTCTAATGCATCGTTTGATGTTAAAGAAATATGCCCATTCTCCGTTCTGAACTTAACCTTGATTCTATTGTCTGAAGATGCAAGTTCATTGAGAAGCGGCCGGATATGTGTTTTTGTCGAACAGTCGTCTACTAAACACAGCTCCCAATTAGGATAAACCTGATTTTTTACAGAGTCTACGCAATCCCTCAACCAACGCTCATCTACGTTATATACTGGTACTAAAATAGAGATAAGCGGCTTATATCGGAAAGAAAGTGCGGAAGCTTTCATTTTTTCCCATTCCTGATCGCTACGCTCACTAAGTTTAATGAACTGATCATAATCAGTTGCCTTGATGCCTGAATCTAATGGTGAGTGCAGGAAGGATATATTTTTTTTAGCCAGTCCTCTCCACCCTTCAGTTTTAAGTAATCGAATAGATTTTTTCATAAGCAACATTAATGATCGAAACGTAAACCCGTTTTTGTTAAAAAAAACAAAAACCGGGCGAATTAATAATTCCGGCTTTAAGACCGGCCTTATAGTTACATTTGAAATTGCAAACTTCTGTTCAAGTTCACCGGGATCCAAACGCAGAGCATGAACAGATTTGGGCAAACGCACAATACGCTTCATTCGATTAGAAACTGTATCTAAATACCCAACCGACGCAATCTGCTGTTCTGACATCCCAGCTCCTACATCGTAATAGATCGTTAAAGGTGTAAGCTGCTCAGCTTCTCCAGTATATGAAATTTCCATCCACCCTCCAAATATTGGAGAAGAAATATGGAAATTCGGATCATTACCAATGGACACCCATTTCCCATCTGGGGTTAACTCTAAGTCATGTGTCGGAATTAAAGTTACATCCTTCTCTCCCAAAACTTTTCTTTTTAAAGAACGGAGTGCTTTTCTCATGAAGATCCCCGTCTCACGTAATGGTTTTGTTAATCTCCACGACCTGCTTGTACGGAATAATAATATCTCCTGGTTAGCACTTTGAAGTTCCAGTTGACGTTCATGCAATTTTTGTTCAATTAATAAGATTTCACGAGTCAAATCTTTAACTTGTACATCCTTAAATGCAATTTCTGAGGATAAAGAATCACTCAATGATTTAAGTTTATTAGCTTCGTCTATTATCTGTTCAAGCTTATTATTAGAGTCTCTCAATTCTCGTTCTAACTGTTCATTTTTATCTTTATTAATCGAAAGCTCTGATTCATACTTACCAATGATTGCTTCTCTTTGCTCTCTATATTCTTGTTCAATAGCATGCACAACTTCTGGTGACAAATTAAATTGAGCCATCCTAATTTTAAGATTCAATGGCTCTGAGCTCTCAGGAAAATCGGATATATAAAAATAAGGATCATTATTCAAAGAAATCAAAAACATATCTTCATGATTACCATAGATAATCATATTCTCTGCTTGTGTTACCCTTTCATATAATTGGATTTCAGACCAATTTTCCGTGCCAGACATAGCAATCTCAATAGATTGAATATTAATCGCGGCAGTCGTATTTGACGGATCAATTCTTAATGGAGATTTGATTCCAGCGGGTAACGTCAATATATAGTCTTTATATTTACCATTCGATTCAATATTACATTTAATTGAATTATTTTCGTTAAAGTTACCGTCGCTATTGTTAATATAGTAAATTTGCAACTTTGCGTCGAAATGAATCCCAAAAGTTTCTAAACTAATTTTGTTGTGCGCATTAAAATCTTTAAATATTGAATTGATATTTTGATTATAATGCAAAACATTGGAGTCTTCCTGTGAGTTACACAAATCCATACTAATACGTAATAATTCCCGATAATTAAATGGGAATTTATCATTTTCAATAAAATGTAAAGGCTCTGACTTTGAATGCCTTAAATTGGGTTTTAGTAATGTAGAGAGCTTCTTAATTACCTCCTGCTCATCTAAATCAACTTCCATCAACCTCATAATTTTATTTATGTCATTTTTATTATTTTCCAGCAATCGATCATAGTTAACAATGACTCTTGCATCGTTCGAAGTCCAATAAAGAGCCGAAATAGTGTAATAAGCCCAAAGACCAATAGATTTTTCCATCGAATATCCATCCCGTTTCCATAAAGATGCTGCGATATCCAACGGGTTTCTAATCGTAATTACGAATTTGCATTCAATATTCAGTTCTGCAAATATCAGCTTCCATAAGGGCAATAATATACAAGTTCGTGGATCCTTAAACACCCATAAAGGGTGATGCATGAACTTCTCTAATATGATTTGTTTAATTGCCTCTTTGTAAATATTTATCTCTGGTAGTTCCCACCAGTTTTCTGGGAATATACCGACAGAATCCCATACGAGATTTAGTTGCTGCAATATTTGATCATTAATAGAAACAAATTGCTGATACTCCCAAAAACCTTCAGGATTGTCTTCCTGCGGTGGTAATAACTCATCTTCCTCTCCAACATATGCCCCTAGAGCACTAATAGCCCTGGTAACTACGGATGTTCCGCTTCTATGCATTCCGAGAACACATATTACTTTGGATTTCGTATTATTCATCGTTATCAACCTGCTCTTTCCACTCATTGTCATTCTATTACATTGAATTCAGGCATAACTCCAAAGTCAACTAATGAAGTCATATGACTATTTTCTGAAGGAAGAATTTTAAAGGCTAACAGATCAATCTTTCGATCGAGAAAAACCTCATCATTGCCCTCTATACAAAGAACACCCGCATTTAAAAAATATATTCCTTGGGCTAATCGAGGGATAAAAGAAAACTCGACTTTAATAACTTCCCCTGCTTCTACCATTGGCTTCCCTTGTCCAATTGGAGATGATTGACCCCCACCTAATTCAAGTCCACTACCTGTTTTTATTAGCATGCCAAATCTCACATTAACGCATCGCTTATTGAAACGCACATTATAACGATAAATATATTTTTGATTTGGTAATAGTAAATTGACTTTTCTATCTTCTATATTCACAATTTCGGGGTTGAAGATTTCTGCACCTCTTGATTCATATAATATTGTTTCTTTAGGAACCAAATGTGGATCATACATTGCTTCTTTAGCATACGCTTCTTCTGTCATCTCAATCCCATTAGGTATATTTCTTCCATCAAGTTTTTCAGACTTATTTGAATCATTTGCTATATTCTTAATTTCTTCTTTAATAATTGCTGCTTTATCTGGGGGCGCAAACACTAATTTTTGATATAGATTAACTACTCTCTTACTTGATCCAACCATGAGCTGCTCTCCAGAATCAAGTAAAACCGCACGATCACATAATTCGATAATAGCTGCTCCAGAATGAGAGACGAATAATATTGTTCCTCCTTGTTTTTTGAATTCTTCGATCATCAAAAAACATTTTCTTTGAAACAATTCATCCCCAACAGCCAAGGCTTCGTCAATAATTAGCACTTCTTTGGGTACCATAGCTTGAACAGCAAATGCTAAACGCAAAGCCATACCGCTAGAATATGTTTTAACAGGTCTATCAATAAAATCACCTATATCAGCGAATTTAATAATATCTTCATATAACATATCAATTTCCGAGCGATTTAACCCTAGTATAGTACCATTCATATAAACATTTTCTCGACCAGTAAACTCCGGATTAAAACCACTACCCAACTCCAATAAAGCTGCAACTCTACCATTTACGTGAATGTCTCCAGAGGTTGGGTTTAAGGTACCTGCAATAATCTGAAGCAACGTACTTTTCCCAGATCCATTTCTCCCAATAATCCCCACTGTTTCACCTTTATAGACCTCAAATGATGAATCTCTCAGTGCCCAAAACTCTTGATAGTAATTTTTTTTTCCTCTCATTAAGCTTTGTTTTAATCGATCTTGTGGTTGCTGATAGACCTTAAAAGATTTGCTTATATTTTGTACGCTAATACTTATATCCCTTTTCACTTTATCCTCCGATATCCTATTCGAGTTATAATACATCTGAAAATCCTGATTTAGTTTTGTTAAACCATATATATCCCAGAATAAAAACCACCGCACCTATTAGAGTCCCTATACCTAGCCAACTCCATTGAGGCATTTGCCCCCAGATTACTACTCTTCTTGTATCTTCGACTACATAGCTAATAGGATTTATATAGTATATAAATTTTAAATTTTCAGGAACTGCATTAACAGAATAGAAGATTGGACTTAGTAACATGATCGCCTGAATAACGATTCCAACAAATTGGCTCAAATCCCTTAAATAAACACCCAAGGAAGCTAAAATCCAAGATAATCCAATTGTCATTAATAATAAAGGAAGAAGAACGAGAGGCAGAAGAAAAAGAGTCCACTGAAGAACCCCTAACATCGTTATCAAACAAGTAAGCAAGATACTCAAGTTAATACAAGCATGTATCAATGATGATCCTAAAATTGAAATAGGTAATATTTCCAGTGGAAAAACTACTTTTGTAACAAGATTTGAATTTCCCACAATTAGACCTGGAGCCCTCGAAATTACTTCAGAAAAGATATTGAAAACAGTAAGACCTGTAAAGATTATCAATGCAAATTCGACTTTATTTGCTTCAGTATTACCCCATCTCGCATTAAATATTTCACTAAACACGAATGTGTATACAACCAGCATTAATATAGGATTTATAAAGGTCCAAAGTAAGCCCAGATGAGAGCCCTTATACCTCCCAACGACTTCTCTTTTTGTAAATTGCTTCAAAACAGCCCTATTATGAAAGAAGCTTAAAAACATCGAACGCAACATTTTATTTTCCCCTATTCTCTTGGTACAAAAAAGGAAAAGAATAATACCTTTTTATTATGTACAAATATGTAATTAAAATCGATTTTTCATTAGAACAATTTCTTATTTAAAATTCAGGTCATAGAAGCAATAACGAATCTACCATCGTAATCTTACCAAAGTTCCTTCCAATTTAATACCTCATTTTACTTCCAAAACTGAAACATTTGTAGAATTTTCACCTAAATCGTCTAAATTCACTCTTCCTAACCTCCCATCAAATTTGTAAGCCGCATACAATTCCCTTCACTTCTCATATAGTAATCTCGCCCCCCATTTGTTAAAATACACAGTGAGGTTTGCAGTTTCATATACATACTTTTTCGGATGAGGAGTACTTAAGAATGAGCGCACGAAAGAAATCATTTAGCACCACGAAATCTGCATCATCGGACTTCCCGCTGCTAGGCTGGGTCGGAACGATAGGTATTGCTTTATTTCTTATGATTTTTCCGTATAATCGAGGGCTGTTTAATGGCTATGAACTGAGCTTTGAGCAGGACATTTATGGTGCGGCTATCTTCGGATATGTCATGCTTCTAATCCTTGCAGCATTTCTATTCCGGAAGTGGCAGTTTAATAGCTATAGAAGTCTTTTATCGATAGCGATTTTGGCGCTTCCTGTCGTTTATTGGCTAGCTTCTTTCCAGGCCGTTTCTAGCTACTACGCGAAGTTTATGACGCTCGTCTTCTTCCTGCTCGCGATTTTATTTATGAGCGGCATGTATTTTGCGGAATCGAAGCTTTCACGTAAAACAATCGAATACGCTTTAATGCTCACGTCTTATCTTATTGTTATCTTCGGAATCTTCAATTTGTTCGGTCAGCTCTACTATCGCGATGCTTTGTGGCTCGCACATGACGGCTATCGACTGACTTCCGTATTCCAATATTCGAATACTTATGCGGGCTTCCTGGTTGCTCTTTTTCTCGTCAGCCTTTATTATGCCGTGCATTGTATTCGTCCCTCCGCACGTCTTATTCATGCGGCAATGCTCGTTCCCATTTGGGTTTCTTTCATGCTCACCTACTCACGCGGCGCTATTGTAGTGATTCCCGTCATGGTGCTTATTCTGATGCCGTTCCTGCGATTAACGAAACAAATCGCATACATCGCATTTATGGTCGTCTCCGTGCTGGTATCGATGGCCATCCTCGGCAGGCTGACTATCAATGCGGATCAGATCGCCGCGATCGTTCAGCCTACGGCAGAGAAGGCTCAAAGCACGATCTCGATGTTCAGCTCGCTTCCGCTGCAGAGCTGGGGACTTCTCTTATTAGGGATAGTCATTACAGCAGGGCTTATTATGCTTTATCATGCGAAGGCTGCCGCTCCAATTGAAGCAAAACTGGAGAGGCTGGCTTCCCGCAAATGGTCCTTTGCGGCTATGCCTGTCGCGTTCATCGTATTGACGGCTGCTGGGGTTGCCAGTCTCTTGAGCAGCAGCGCAATTCGCGGCCTGCTGCCGGACAAGGTCGCAGTCCGCTTCGAGAATATTAATCTCCAGCAGCACTCTGTTCTGGAGCGCTTGACCTTCTACAGGGATGGTTTAAGTGTTGCCAGCGACAATCCGCTGCTTGGCGGCGGCGGCGGCGCATGGCAGGCGATGTTTGAGCAGTATCAGAACAACCCTTATTGGAGCAGACAGGCACACAGCTTCTTTGTGCAAGTGCTTGTCGAGACAGGCTGGATCGGCTTAATTGCATTAGTAGGTCTGTTGGGCTTTATTTATTTCCTATATATTCGATCCTACATTCGTTATCCGGAGCTGCGCGGCAGTCACTTTATTTTCTTTATAATGTCACTGTCGCTCCTGGTGCACAGCGCTATCGATTTCGATATGAGCTATGTCTTCATCAGTTCGATCGTCTTCCTCTCTCTAGGCGCTATGCTGGCACCATACAGCAGCAAACTTGTGATCAGGCGTTTAAGCGGTCTTTCGAAAAAGCCTTGGACATCAATCGCTTATCCAAGCGCATTGGCTTTGTTGTCTATCGTCCTGCTTGTTGCTGCCATTCGTGAGAACAGCGCGATTCAAAAATATAATCATGCATTTGATTTAGTGTCAAAGCAGCAGACTTCTTTCGATGAGCTTCTAGTTGCAATAGACGACGCTGTTGATGCCTCGCCTAAGCACTCCAGCTTCTCTCTAACGAAGGCAGATTGGCTGGAGCAGGCTTTTAATCAGACAAAGGATGCTCAGCATCTGGATGCTGCAATAAGTACGCTGGATCAAGCGAAGAAGTATGATCCTTACAATCGTTCTATTATCTTGAAGCAGTTCAATTTACTTCAAACAAAAGGACTATTCAAGGAGTCTCTAGCAACCATCGACGATGGGGTCGTAAAGTTCCCTTGGGACATCAACATTTATGAAGCAGCAATGACGTCCTATGCGAAGGCCCGCCAAACCGCACTTACCGATCAAAATACAGCCGAGGCCGCGCAGTACCAGGATCGAATTCTCGCTTTATCCAGCGAAGTTGAGCGTAGGATTTCACAGCTTGCGGACCTTCCGCCCGAGCAGCAGCAAGGCCGCTCCTTCACATTCACGCCTGCAATGGAGGAAGCGATTGCCGGGCTTGAGCTCTCCGCTAATCATTAAGCTGCCAATTCAGAACAGACTGCCTGACCGCACCTTATGCGGCCCCGGCAGTCTCTTTTTTTATTACGAGTTTATGGCATTTTTTAAAGCTTACAAGAATAAATAGCAATAGAGAACGTACTGTGCTTTGCCATACCCTTTCAGAAAGGAGGAGCCTATTGAAACAAGCGCGGAAGCCAAAATGGTCCTTCGTGGTGATGCGCGGTGCCGACAAAACCGTTAAGCAGTTTCACGTATCGAAGCGATCGGTCTTCGCTGCTCCGACTGCAATTATACTTGCGGTATCAGGCTGCATTGCGGGGCTGCAATTCAAATCAGCCTACGAGCTGCGGCATTTGGAAGCGCAGTTAGCAGAGCAGGATGCCTACTTCGCGCAAACGGTATCCGTTAAGGACGAAGCGATCGTTTCCCTGCAGCAGGAAATTGTTCAGCTGTCGCACCAAGCGCAGGAGCTGGAAACAAAAGTCGGGGAGCTGCAGGAGCTCGAGCAGAAGCTCCAGCAATTCATTGCGAAGTATGGCAACGCTATCTCCCCCTCATCCACAAGATCTACTCCTGCTGATGACAACAAACCGTCTGTCCAAATACTGTCAGCTATGAAAACCGATGCTGCAATCGATGCAGAGAACCATCACACCTCAAAGCAATTTGCTCTACTCGCGCAGAGCACCGGTCTCGAGCTGGAGACTCTTACTGCCATGGTAGATACGATGGAATATACAATGGCGCAGACGCTAAGGCTTGCACATGATAAAAGAACGACCGTAGACGCTTATCCCTCCAGTTGGCCGACAAGCTCCAAACAGCTGACGTCCGGCTTTGGTTATCGGAGCGATCCGTTCACGGGACGAACCACGTTTCATGCTGGCATTGACATTGCAGGCAAGCTTGGCGATCCGATCTTTAGCGCAGCTGACGGCACCGTAGCCGAAACCGGCTATGACAGTGAACTTGGGTGGTATGTAATCATTGATCACCTAGGCGACCTGCAAAGTGAATACATGCATCTTTCCCAAATCGAAGCCAAGAAGGGTGATATTGTCGTCCGCGGTGAAAAAATCGGTTTATTAGGCACGAGCGGCAGAAGCACGGGGCCTCATTTGCATTTTCAAATTATGCAAAAGAACAAGCCTGCCAATCCTCTGAAATTTCTCGTGATGGAAAGCTAATGCTTGAGAAAGTGGCCTTACTGCATACAGCATAAAATTAAGGAGGGAACACGCCATGTTCAAGGATCATAAGCGACTCGCGGCTACTGACACGTTAATCGGCCAGGGAACGCTTGGCGAAGGCATAATCAAGTGCGAGGCAAGCCTTCGAATCGAAGGAGAATATCGCGGCGATATAGAATGCAAGGGAGATGTTGTCATCGGAGAATGCGGTATCGCAAGATCCAATATTACAGCTAAGGACATTACAATAGCCGGCAACGCATTTGGTGACATCGTCGCGAATGGGCGGCTCATCCTTACCTCTTCCGGACAACTGACGGGCAATATAACCGCTAATGCTCTCATCATTCAGGAAGGCGGCAAGCTTTACGGCAGCTGTCAAATGGTACAAACCGCCGATTCGACAAATCGCCCGCAAAATGGCCCCGAGCCGGCGCCGCGGCGTGAAAAGGATTCTAATGTAAAGGAAACCAAAGAAAAATCACGCCAAGCGGGTTAAATGAAAAGCCGTCTCCCGCAGCCTTCTCTCGAAGAAGAAGCTGCTGGAAACGGCTTGTTTTACATCTATTTGACTCTAGGAAGCAACATCCCGTTTGTTGAACACATACCAGGTTAGAGCGATAAAGATGGCGTAGTAAACCGCCAGCACTCCGAGTGAATAGCCTAACGTCATCCCCTCGCGCATCGGGAAATCGTTCAAATATTGAGTAAGATTCAGATGAATAAATAACACATAGTCAATCCATTTGTAATCCAGCATCGCGATCAACCCAATGAAGCCGTTCACGCCAAGAACAAGAAACAACGAGAAGCCGATTGCTAACCCGCCGCTTCGGAATATGGTCGACAGCATAAAAGCAAGCGTCACGGTAACCAATAAAGTTATAAAAGTAAGCCCATAATACTGCAGCATGTACATAAGTGGATTTTCTTCGCCAGGAAGCTGGAAGGCTTGCTTTACCTCTTCGGACTGGTTAATGCCAAAGATAACCCAGTTCACGAATAAAGCGCTGATGAACAGGACAACAGCGAGCAGAAGCGCAAACAGGATGATCGCGATATATTTGGACAACAGAATCTTCGATCTCGACCACGGACGAATAAGCAGCAGCTTGATTGTTCCTGACGTAAATTCCTCCGCAACTCCTCCAGCAGCAATAACGACAGTAAATATCGTTACGAGCAAGAACAATACGGAAGATTCCATAATGGCAACCTCCCACATTGATGTGTCTCTGCCGCCGAAGAATAACCATAGAATTGAAATCAGCAGAACTAGCGCGACTAAAATACCGGACATCACCCAGCTGCGGGGACGACGGTATATTTTCATATTTTCATTCTTCACAAGCTCCAAAAAATTAACCAATCTGTTCCCCTCCTGTGACCTCCAAAAATTGATCCTCTAACGATTTTATGTGCGTACGAATACTGTAGACTTTAATGCCCGCGGCCACCAGCGCAGCATTAACCGCCGCCGTGCCATCTCGATCCGTCTCTACGGCTATCACTTGCTCAGCGTCCGGCACGGCATGCACTCCCGTTGCAAAGAGCGCATCAATAGCACCTTGAGGCCGGTCAACCTCGATGAGAACACGCGTCGCGACGGTTGGCGCCTGCGCTCCCCGGATCGTTCTGACGTCAATCAGCTTGCCATTTTGGATAATCGCCACGCGGTCGCACATCAGCTCCATCTCAGACAGCAGATGACTGGATACGAATACGGCAATCCCTTCCTCCTTGGACAGCATTCGCAAATAGTCGCGCAGCTCGCGAATGCCTGCAGGGTCAAGACCATTCGTAGGCTCATCAAGAATAAGCAGCTGCGGCTTATGCAGAATCGCTTGAGCAACGCCCAATCGCTGCCGCATGCCAAGCGAATAAGTTTTTACTTTTTCCTTAATGCGTCCTTCAAGGCCTACCAGCTTAACGACCTCCTGTACGCGGTGCTTGGTAACTCCAGGAATCATCCTTGCATAATGGAGTAAGTTATCATAGCCGCTCAAATATTTATACATTTCCGGATTTTCTACGATAGCTCCAACATGACGGATAGCCTTCTCATAATCCTTCGTAATGCTATGTCCATTAATCAAAATTTCGCCTTCAGATAAAGACATTAAGCCAACCATCATTCGAATCGTCGTTGTTTTGCCGGAGCCGTTAGGACCGAGGAAACCAAACACCTCTCCAAGCGGCAATTCAAGTGTCAGGCGATCAATTATCGTTCTTTTGCCAATTCGCTTCGTTACATTTTGCAATTTGACTATAGGCTGCTCCATTTCCATGCTCCTCCTCCTTGCGTCCAAATTCTTTTCATTATAAACGATGGAGGAAACAATTGGAAGTTGTAAACAAAAAACAAGCCTCTTCTCTACATCTGTCCTGTAGGTAAGAGGCTTTCATTATCATTCGTTCGATAACGCTGTACTGCTTGCTCGGCAACCTTCGCATCCGCACGAAGAAACATTTTATAGTCATAGTTACTGGTCTTACCCGGCGATTCAGCTGGCGACTCATACTTCTCATGCTCCATACTGCATGCTAAGCAATAGCCCATAGGATGTACCACTCGGAAAAAACCTGTTCGAAACATAATATCCGCAGCAAGACTAGAAATCATTTCTCGGCAACTAACGCAATAAAAACGATCCTCTGTACTCGTCATCCGATAGACCGCCCCCTTTAGGCCATATTCAACTGACTAGTAATGTCGTCCCATGCTACGTCAAGCCTGATCACATTGTCCTTCCGTATTTCCTGATCGGTCTGCCCCTCTGCGACTGCTCACGCTCATTCGTGATCTCGCCTGCTCCCAGTCGTTGGAATGATATTTCCTCGGACAAGGTCTTCCAAGAGCCTAGATCCTTCCACTTTCCTTCATAACACACAACTGATTTAGAATCGTCTTTGAGCGCGAGCTCTGCTTCAAAGCTGGCTTTAGGAAGCTTATCATAATGCTTGTACAGCTCATCATAATGAATCGGCAGTTCACGCTCCATTAGCAGCGTTATGATAAAATCCAGCCTAAAAGCATATATGCCGCTGTTCCATAGAGCGCCTTCCTTGATTAGCTGCTTCGCCTCCGCTTCATTAGGTTTTTCCTTGAAGGTTTGCACCTTATGATCATACATGCCCTCATCTTGAAGCAGCTGGCTGTTCTCTGGAAGGATGTAGCCGTATTGCTCACTCGCGAAGGTCGGCTTTATGCCAACCATCAACAGCTCTGACTTGCTTTCCCTCAGCAGCTTGGGCAAGCCTCTTATGCAAGAGTAGAAGTCATTATTAACATATGCATCAACAGGCATCATAATGACTGTCTCGTTTAACGAGACGCTAGCGATCGAATACAAATAAGCAGCTGCAAGCGCTGCTGCTGGAAAGGTATCCTTTTGCTCTGGTTCAATGATAAGCGGAGCCGCCGCACCCACCTGCTTTTGGACGATTTCTGCCTGCAGGCGGCAGGTCGAGATCCGGGTATGTTCCTGCAGATCCGTCTCATCAAGCTGTCTCCACATCCGTTGCAGCATCGATTCCATGTCCCCGTTCGGAGCCTCTAAAACAGATAAATATTGCTTCGCGCGAATATTGTTGGTCAGGGGCCACATTCTTTTTCCCGAGCCGCCTGACAATAAAATGATTTTCAAGAGATGTCGCCTCCAGTTAGTCATATACTGAAAATTAGACAGTCTAACTAGCTGCTATAATGCGTACGCTGCTTATGCAATAACCGACTATATATATAATGGATTTTCTGTTGCTGCGGCTGACTTTCCAGCAGCTCCTGATTCATGACCCCGATAATTAAGGAGCGCATGGCATCCGAGCATTCGAATACGACGCCATGGGCGTGCTCATTGCCATTCGTTGCACGCCACACGATACGTCCGCGCACCACAAGCTGCACATTCGAAATGGTCATTTTGAATTCGGCCAAATAATTGTGCTGAACAGGAAGCTGCAGGCCCGTTAAAAAGCATAATCCATTTTGACTTAAATTAAGGATTCGCACTGTAGAAGACGAGCTTGTAAGAAGCTGTCCCTTCCTGCTGACCAGTCTAAGCTCGGCTATAATTCCTTCCTTGAAGCGAAGTCTGAGGTGAGCTCTTGAGCTGTCACTCCTATTGATACCCATGCTTCATTCCTCCAACAGACCATTAACTAGCTGGTTTATATACTTTTGCAGCTGAAAGTTGTTTGTAAGCGCTGAGTGATGAAAGGAATATTAACAACATTATACCCGAGTCGACAGCTGTAACTTGTCGGTTAGTGGGTGCGTCATTTTTCTATTTTAGACTGATTTTGTCGAACAAGCGGATACGTTGTCGCATCCTTTGACACTAATCCAAAAGTCTTCAATGGGCAAAAAAAAATGGCTGAGCAGTAATTACGTTGCTCAACCATTTTTATTCATTTCAGGTTCTATAGTTTATATCTTACTTACCGCCTGCACGTGCAAGCTCTCTCTTATTCGCTTCGAAGGCTGCCAGCAAAGCCGCTTCGCCAGTCAAGCCCGTATCTTCTACTTTACGGATTTGCTCAAGCATCCGTTTGTAGTCCTTCGGAATAACCTTCACGAATTTATCGAGCGAAGCCTCCCAATCGTTCAATACGCGGGATCCAACAGCACTATCCGTGTATTGAACATGCGCCTCGATCATACCGCGAAGCTCTGCAATGTCCTCCGAAATCTCAAGACGCTCAAGCAGCACCATTTCCAGATTGCAATGGTTGTAGAATTCGCCCTTCTCATCGTAGATATAAGCGACGCCGCCTGACATACCTGCACCGAAATTGCGTCCTGTGCCGCCGAGAATAACGACGCGACCTCCTGTCATGTATTCGCAGCCATGATCGCCCACACCTTCAACAACGACATTAGCCCCGCTGTTACGAACCGCAAAGCGTTCACCGGCAGCTCCGCGAATATAAGCCTGACCGCTAGTCGCGCCATAAAGCGCCGTGTTGCCGATAATCACATTCTCCTCAGCAACGAAGGTTGCTTTCGGTGAAGGTGCAACGATAATTTTACCGCCTGACAAGCCTTTGCCGACGTAGTCATTCGAATCGCCTTCGATAGAAAGCGTAATGCCTTTAGGCACGAATGCGCCAAAGCTTTGACCCGCCGTTCCTACGAAGTGGAATGAAATCGTATCGTCAGGCAGACCGGCAGCGCCGTACCGTCGCGTTACTTCACTACCAAGAATCGTTCCGACAACACGATTCGTGTTGAGGATCGGGAACGTACCGCGAACGCGCTCGCCGCGCTCAATCGCAGGCTGTGCCATTGGTACCAGCTGCTGCATATCAAGCGACAGCTCGAGTCCGTGATTTTGCTCTTGAATATTATATCGAACAGCATCCTTCGGCAAGTCCGCTTCATAAAGCAGACCGGTTAAATCGATGCCCTTCGCTTTGTAATGCTCTTGAAGCTCCTTCGTCTCAAGCAGATCGACGCGTCCAACCATCTCTTGAATGGAACGGAAGCCGAGCTCAGCCATAATCTCGCGCAGCTCTTCTGCAATGAAGCGCAGGTAATTAACAACATGTCCCGGATCGCCCATAAACTTCTTGCGAAGCTCAGGATTCTGTGTCGCAACGCCAACCGGACAAGTATCCAGCTGACACACGCGCATCATGATGCAGCCTAGAACGATGAGCGGAGCAGTTGAGAAGCCATATTCTTCAGCTCCGAGCAGTACAGCAATCGCTACGTCACGGCCGTTCATCATTTTGCCGTCAGTCTCAAGCACGACACGGTCGCGCAGCTTGTTAAGCATAAGCGTCTGGTGTGTCTCAGCAAGTCCAAGCTCCCATGGCAGACCCGCATGACGGATCGAGCCCATTGGGGAAGCGCCTGTCCCCCCGTCATAGCCGCTGACCATAATAACGTCAGCACGGCCTTTCGCAACACCTGTCGCGATCGTTCCAACGCCAACGCCGGATACGAGCTTCACGTTAATGCGAGCGCGCGGGTTGGCATTTTTCAAATCGTGTACAAGCTCAGCCAAATCCTCAATCGAATAGATATCATGATGCGGAGGCGGCGAGATCAAGCCTACGCCAGGCGTAGAGCCCCGAACCTCAGCAACCCACGGATATACTTTAAGGCCAGGCAGTTGACCGCCTTCACCAGGCTTCGCGCCTTGGGCCATCTTGATTTGAATCTCGTCAGCATTGACAAGGTAGTTGCTCGTTACGCCGAAACGTCCGGAAGCAACCTGCTTGATCGCGCTGCGTCTGGAATCGCCGTTCGCATCTGGAATGAAGCGAGCCGGATCCTCTCCGCCCTCACCGGTATTCGATTTGCCGCCGAGACGGTTCATCGCGATAGCCAGGCTCTCATGCGCTTCTTTACTGATCGAACCGAAAGACATCGCGCCCGTCTTGAAGCGTTTCACGATCGACTCGATCGATTCGACCTCTTCAAGAGGCACCGCTTGACGACCTTGCTTGAACTTGAGCAGCGAACGAAGCGTCAGATGCTTCTTGTCCTCGCCCTGAACAAGCGTCGAGAACTTCTTGTACAGCTTATAGTCATTCGCACGAGCAGCCATTTGCAGAGTATGAATGGTCTGCGGCGTGAACAAGTGATCCTCGCCGTCCTTGCGCCATTGGTAGTCGCCGCCAGAGTCAAGCTCCTTCTCTCCGCCCTCTTGTTCAGCGAATGCACGGTTGTGATGCTTCAGCGTTTCGTCCGCAATGACATCAAGGCCGATGCCGCCGATACGGGACGGAGTCCCGGTGAAGTATTCGTTAATGACATCCTCTTTCATGCCGAGCGCTTCGAAGATTTGTGCGCCACGATACGATTGAATCGTCGAAATACCCATTTTGGACAATATTTTAATAACACCCTTAGTGGCTGCTTTAATAAAGTTTTTGACTGCCTTCTCATGCGATAAGCCGCGAAGCATGCCTTGGCGAATCATATCGTCAAGCGTCTCGAACGCAAGGTACGGGTTAACGGCGCTCACGCCGTAGCCGAGCAGCAGCGCAAAATGGTGCACTTCACGCGGTTCGCCTGATTCAAGCAGCAAAGCGACCTTCGTCCGCGTGCCTTGACGAATCAGATGGTGATGCAAGGCGGATACGGCCAGCAGCGCTGGAATCGCCGCATTGTCCTTATCCACGCCGCGATCAGATAGAATAATCAGGTTATGCCCTTTGTCAATTACGCGATCAGCCGCTTCGCACATTTGCTTAAGCGCTGCGCGCAGACCCGCTTCGCCTTCGCTCGCTGGGAAGAAAATAGGAAGCGTAATCGCGCGGAAGCCTGGACGTCGCACATGGCGCAGCTTGGCGAACTGCTCGTTGGACAGAATCGGTGTCTCCAATTTAATATGACGGCAGCTTTCTGGTTCAGGATTGAGCAGGTTGCGCTCAGGTCCGATCGTCGTGCCCGTCGCCGTAATAATCTCTTCACGAATCGCGTCAATCGGCGGATTCGTTACTTGAGCGAACAATTGCTTAAAGTAGTTATATAGACGCTGCGGACGCTCTGACAATACAGCAAGCGGAGCATCATAGCCCATCGAACCGATTGGCTCGGCGCCACTGCCAGCCATTGGCTCAAGCACCTTACGAATATCTTCGAATGTATAGCCGAATGCTTGCTGTCTCAATTGGACCGTCTCATGGTTCGGCTCCGGCAGCTCAGGAGCTTCTGGCAGCTCTTCAAGACCTACGAGATGCTCGTTCAGCCACTCACGATAAGGATGCTCCTTCTCAATCTCCGCCTTCACTTCCTCATCGGAAATGATGCGGCCCTTCTCCGTATCAACAAGCAGCATACGGCCTGGACGCAAGCGGTCCTTGTATAGAATTTCTTCCGGCGGAAGCTCTACCGTCCCTGCCTCGGAGCCTAGAATAATATGATCGTCCTTTGTGACGTAATAACGCGCAGGACGCAGACCATTACGGTCAAGAACAGCGCCGATTTTAACGCCGTCTGTAAAGCCTAGTGCAGCAGGACCGTCCCAAGGCTCCATCAACGTGCTGTGGTACTCGTAGAATGCTTTGCGCTCGTCGCTCATGCTCTCATGGTTCGACCAAGGCTCCGGCACCATCATCATGGCAGCATGCGCCATCGAGCGTCCGGACAAGAACAGAAACTCCAGCGTATTATCAAACATCGCTGTGTCTGAGCCGTCCGGATTAATGATCGGTTTGATTTTCTCCAGATCATTGCCGAACAATTCCGTTGCGAACAACGTTTGACGAGCATGCATCCAGTTCACGTTACCGCGCAGCGTGTTGATCTCGCCGTTGTGAATCATATAGTGGAAAGGATGCGCGCGTTCCCAGCTTGGGAACGTATTCGTACTGAAACGGGAGTGTACGAGCGCCATCGCCGATACAACCGACTCCTCATTAAGCTCGGTGTAGAACGAACGGACCTGCTCTGTCGTAAGCATCCCTTTGTAGACGATCTTTCTCGAGGATAGGCTCGAGAAATAGAACATATTGCCGCCTTCCTTGCCGGCATAACGAATCGCAAGCTCTGCGCGCTTACGAATAACATATAATTTGCGTTCAAATGCCATATTGTCCTTCAGGGCATCGTTCTTGCCGATGAACAATTGACGAACATAAGGTTTTACGGCCAATGCGGATTCACCAAGCTTGCGGTCATCCGTTGGTACTGTACGCCATCCTAATACCGATTGGTTCTCTTCCTCAACAATCGTCTCTACCTCGCGCTCAATAGCGCTGCGTGCGGCCTCATCCTGCGGCATAAAAATCATGCCGACAGCATAATCGCCTTCTGCTGGAAGCTGAATCTCCTGCTTCTTCAATTCTGATGCAAAAAACGCATGCGGAATCTGAAGCAAAATACCCGCTCCATCCCCCGTATTCGGCTCGCTGCCTTGACCTCCGCGATGCTCCATGTTCTCAAGCAGCATCAACGCTTGGCGAATGACCTTATGTGATTTGATACCTTTGATGTTGGCCACAAAGCCCATGCCGCAAGCGTCTTTCTCGAATTGCGGATCATAAAGCCCCTGCTTAGGCGGCAATCCCAAAATATGTTCTTTCATTGTGCGCAACCTTTCTACGAGAAGATTTTTGGGTAAGCGTGAACGTTGTTGAAATAAGCACCGATGAAAACGCGTTACGCTTCATTTTTGGCTTTTTTTATCATAGAATAGTAGTCAGCGAGGCGCATCGGCCTGCCCCTTTCCATTCATAAGCGAAACGGCAAGCAGCCCCTCAGCGGAGCGCTTTCGTTTAAGTGACCATGAACCGGGCCTATACCGCGACAATGCGATTATTATATCATTCTAACACCAGGCCAAATTGGAATCAATTTAATATTTTCATAATTGTTTGTACTTTTTGACTACTGCCGTTAACGTCTGAGCCGCCTAAAGATAGCTCAGCTTCCGTATTTCGGAAAAATATGAGCAAAGCATACGCTGCTTGTATTTCCTTACATATTATCAGAAGGAAGTGAGACTGTTGCATAGTAAGTTTAGGAAAGTGCTGCATCGCACAGCTGCGGTTGCCGTGGCCGCCATATGCTTGATTAGCTCGACCGCATATGCTGCTGGCGCAGATGAGAAAACTCCGACGCGCAGCGGCTACAGCATCGTAGCCGTTGGTGATTCTGTAACAGCGGGCTATGAGTATGGCTTTACCGAGCAATCTGTCCCCTATGGGTTTGTTGAGCATGTTTACGAGCAGGCACTCTTCCGCGGACTTCGGGCGGAATATACAAATTATGGTGTGCTCGGCTTACGGACAAACGGCTTGAAGCGTCTGCTCGAAGCAGTTCAGAATCAAGTCGCCGTAACTGGACCTGATATTCAAAGCAGCCTTCCTGATCCTAGGGCAGAGCAGATTTTTGCGAAGACCGGACAGCTGCGCAGCGCGCTAACCAAGGCAGACTTGGTTGTGATGACGATTGGCGGGAACGATATGTACGCCGTGCTTGCGAAATTAGACGGGGGCGGCACGCAGGAGGAAGCGGCTGAGGTGCTCGAACAGACGCTCGATAGCTATGAGAAGGACTTTGAAGCGGCACTCGGGACGCTGCTTGAGCTTCAGCCAAATGCGCGTATTGTTGTTGCGGATCAGTACTTGCCTATTCCCCCTCCGATTAAAGTAGGAGCATTAACTATTCCATTATATCCCGAGACTAACCGCTTGTTCCTAATCGAGAGTCTGAAGCAGCTTCGCCAACGGCTTGATGAGATTACCGCACGTTTTACGAAGGAAGGCTTCAATATAGGGATAGCTAATGTAGCTCGATCATTCACAGGAAATGAGCTGAGCTACACCTCCATCGCCGATGGAGATATCCATCCGAGCAGCGCAGGCTATGCCGCGATGGGGAAAGCATTTACGAGAACGATCTGGGGCGAATATCGGACCGTTAGTCCAAGAGGGAATGGCGTTCCTGTTTCAGTAGTCGTGAAGGGAAAGGAGCTTATTAGCGCTAACAAACCGCTTCTTGTTCAGAATCGCACCTATGTGCCGCTTCGCGATATCGTCAATGCACTAGGCGTCACAACCAATTGGAACGCAGCCACACGAACTGCGGCTATCGAAGTCCAGGGACGTACCGTCCATATAACGGTGGGCGTTTCCTCTATTCGCGTAAATGGCGTATCGGCGGCGATGAACGGAGAACCTGCCTTTCTTCACCCGAGCGGCAAAACAAGTACGCTGTATGTCCCGCTTGCCGCTTTGTCGGAAGGTCTCCAGTTCCAGGTCGTTTATCGTTCTACAATAAAAACCGTCTTCATTAATTAATTATTTTTTCTATTTTTTGTATTCCTGCTTAAGCTGCTGCAGCTGTTCGAGTCCCATAGCGGCCCAGCGCTGCAGTCGGTCCAGCGCGATGATTTCCGCTTCTGCAGCAGCTATGAGCGATTCTTTATAATCGGGAATACTGCCCGTAAACCTTGTCACATCACGAAGCAGAACGGTTGTTTTCTCGGTATAGCTGAGCGCGCGCCGCTCATGGAACATCGGAACATCCGGATTGTAGGGATTGTGCAAATCGCCCTGCTCCGGATGCTTCAGCACAGCAAGCACTTTCACAAGTGCGCGTGGACCGTTTATTTCTACAAGCTCACCTACATATTGACCGGAGCGAACCTCCGCTCTAACGTATTCTCCTGGCTGAAACTGCTGATTAGCACTATTATTTTGCTGCATTACGCTTCATCCTCACTTTAAATTTATTTTCCATGTAAAATTCATGTAAATATAGTTGACTCTAGGGATTCCAGTCCTGATTATAAATATATCACGATTCAAGAATAATGGAACCGCAGTAGGATTGGCAACCCTGTCCGATAAAGCTTGTATTCGCTCTGTTTGCATCGTAATATGGTATTAGAAAAGTAGGTGGAGAAATGCGTAAGAAAAGAGTGCTTCTGCTCTCTGAAGGCTTCGGTTCCGGTCATACACAGGCTGCCTATGCGCTTGCTGTCGGACTTAAGCAGCTTTGTCCGGATATTCAGACCCGCGTCATCGAGCTTGGTAAATTTCTAAACCCGGTACTTGGTCCATGGATCGTATCCGCATACCGCAAAACGGTAAGCAAGCAACCAAAGATGGTTGGAATGATGTACCGCAGCAATTATAAAAAATCACTAAACCGCTTCATGCAGCTTGCGCTTCACCGCATGTTTTATACGCAAACCTCACAGGTTATTTCCCAGCTTAAACCTGAGGTCATCGTATGTACCCATCCCGTTCCGAACGCTGTTGTAGCCCGTCTCAAGCGTCTTGGGCTCGACATGCAGCTCTATACGCTCATTACCGATTATGACGCGCATGGTTCATGGGTCAACAAAGAGGTTAATAAATATTTAGTATCTACCGAGCTGGTGAAAAGCCGACTGATGGAAAAGGGTGTGACTGCAGATCGGATCGAGGTAACAGGAATCCCTGTACATCCAAACTTCTGGCATACATATGATAAAGAAGAAATCAGGCAGCAATTTGAACTAAAGGATATGCCTACCGTGCTGATCATGGGCGGCGGCTGGGGCATTATGTATGAGGATAATGCACTTGAATATATGACAAAGTGGCGTGAGAGCACACAGCTCATCTACTGTGTCGGCTCCAATGAGAAGATGAAAGAGAAAATGCTGGACGATCCGCTCTTCCAGCACCCGAACATCCGGATTCTCAGCTTCACCCGCGAGGTGAACAAGCTTATGGACGTCTCCGATTTATTGGTGACAAAGCCCGGCGGAATGACCTGCACGGAAGGAATGAGCAAAGGAATTCCGATGCTGTTCTACGAGCCGATTCCTGGTCAAGAGGAAGAGAATTGCGAATACTTTATAAGCAACGGCTTTGGCGAAATGCTCGATTCGAACGATACCGTAGATCGTTGGTTTTCGCTTATTCACGAGCCCGATGCCTCAGGTCATTTCCGGGATCATCTGCTGACCAAGCGCAACCAGCACTATGACCCGATGAATTGTCCTAATGCCGTCCTGCGATTAATGCAGTGACGGTTTTTTTAATCGAAAAGACGAATGAAGCATAGAATGAAGCATAAATTGTATACTCTTATCCGCATAGTAATAAAGATGAAGGGAGCTGTTTATGATGAGTTCAAATTTAGCCGACGGAAAAACGATTATTATAAGGCTGGAGATAGATACACAGCTCGCTCAATTCGGACGGGCGGCAACAGCGATCGAGCAAGCAAAGGGCGATATTATCGCCATGGATGTTATACATACGGACAAAAATAAAAGTATTCGCGATCTCACTGTCAAAATTTCCGAGCAAGGGGCAGCCGATCGTCTCACAAATGCGCTCAAATCGCTGCCCGGCATCCGTCTTCTTCATATTTCCGATCGGACCTTCCTGCTTCATCTCGGTGGCAAAATCTCAATTCAACCGAAAACGCCCATTCAGAACCGAGATGATCTTTCCCGCGTATATACGCCAGAGGTAGCAAGGGTATGCCAAGCCATTCACGAGGACCCCTCCAAGGCTTATACCCTTACGATCAAAAGAAATATGGTCGCCGTCATCTCGGACGGCAGTGCCGTTTTGGGACTTGGCAATATCGGACCCTATGCCGCTATGCCGGTTATGGAAGGCAAGGCGATGCTGTTCAAGCAATTCGCGGATGTGGATGCATTCCCGATATGTCTCGATACACAGGATACCGAGCAAATCATTGCTTCTATTAAACATTTGGCGCCCGCCTTCGGCGGCATCAATCTTGAGGATATTTCATCGCCGCGCTGCTTTGAAATTGAAGAGCGGCTTCGTGCCGAGCTTGATATTCCAGTCTTCCATGATGATCAGCACGGAACAGCCGTCGTGCTGTACGCTGGTCTTCTCAATGCGCTTAAGTTGACCGGTCGAAGCCTGCAAGAGGCGAACATCGTCATTTGCGGGATTGGCGCAGCGGGAACGGCCTGCACCAAAATGCTGCTTGCTGGCGGGGCGAAGCATATTATTGGCGTAGATCGCGATGGTATATTAACAGCTGACCGCAGCTATGACAATTCGATATGGCAATGGTATGCGGAGCATACGAATCCACAGCGCCGCAGCGGCAGCCTTGCTGATGCGCTTGTCGGTGCGGACGTATTCATCGGCGTCTCCGCAGGTGGGATTCTTACCCGTGCTCATATTGAGGCTATGGCGAAGGATCCAATCGTGTTCGCGATGGCCAATCCCGAGCCGGAGATCAGACCGGAGCTCGCAGAGGACATTGTAGCTGTGTTCGCCACGGGCCGATCAGACTACCCGAATCAAATTAATAATGTACTGTGCTTTCCGGGCATATTCCGCGGCGCTCTCGACAGCCGCGCGACGACGATTAACGAGGAGATGAAGCTCGCGGCCGCGGAAGCAATCGCATCGGTCATCAGCGATGACGAGCTTGACCGCATGTACATCGTTCCGAGCGTCTTCAACGGGCGCATCGTGGAGGAGGTTCGCCGACGCGTCATCCAAGCCGCGCAGAAGAGCGGCGTATCTCGGCGCCAAATACGGGAGTAGGCACCACATTCATATAACATTCGCCAGATCGCTTCGCTTTTCCAAAAAAGACATGACACCTATCAGCTTCTCCGCCGTATGAAATGTGATATAATAAAACACGAATCATCATAGCGTGTTCAGTGCGGAACAGAGCAGGATAGCATGTAGATTGTCGCTTGATTTAGCACATTAAGCAGGCTTTATGTGCAGGTTAGCTGATGGAAAAGGAGCCTGGTAATGTTTCAAGATGTTGTAGATTTTTTAAAAGACTTCGGACCGCTGGGGCTATTTATTCATTCTTTTCTCGATGCTGTCATATTCCCGGTGCCGGCTTTCTTCCTTCAAGTATCGTTAAGCATACTTAATCCTTCAACAGCATTATGGCTGGCTACGGTTGGTTATATCGGGTGTCTTATAGGGACGCCCGTCGGATACTATTTAGGCAAGATTATGGGAAAATCCGTTCTCTACAAATTTCTGAAGAAGGAATGGATTGACGCTGCGACAGATAAATTTCAGAAAAATGGCGAAACCGCTATTCTCATCGGCTCATTCACCCCTATCCCCTTTAAAGTATTTACGATTTTATCCGGTGTCCTAAACTTTCCCTTATGGCGATTAATTGGATATGCTGCTTTGGGGCGCGCTGTAAAGTTTTATGTGGTCGGCCTTTTGTTTTATTACTACGGCCGAGCGGCAGAGAGCATGGTGAAGGATGTGTCCCTTTACATATTCATCGGTGCAGTTCCCATCATTGTCGTATACCTGCTGCTGCGCAAGAGATACCGCAAGAAAAAGGAATTAGCTGCCCAGCTGGCAAAGCTGCAGCAGCAAGAGGATACGCTGCAAATAAATTCATAACATAATAAATAATAAAAGCCGATCTGGAATCCAGATCGGCTTTTATTATTTATACCCGTAGCCGCTGGATAAGAAGCCATACTCCCGTGCTTGCCCATGCATCTGCTGCTGATGATCACGCCGCTGCTAGCGCTTCTCCAAGGCAATCGATGAGCTGCTTTCCAAAGACTCCTCAGGCTCGACATGAACGTGCACGCTCATAATATTATGCTTGCGGCCCATGCGATTCTCAATGGCGTCGCAGATTTCGTGACTTTCGATTAGCGTCAGCTCAGGATCCACCTGTATAATCACATCAACGAGCACATGACTGCCATGCACGCGTGCTTTAATATCCTTGATCGTTTTGACGCCCCTAGTCTTCGCAATTGTCGAACGCAGCGTTGACAGCTCATTCTCGTCAAAGCCGTCCGTCAATGCATGGGTGGAGCTATAAAAGATGTCCCAGGCCGTTTTGCAAATAATTACCCCAACGGCAAGCGCAGCCACAGGATCAAGCCAAGGAAGGCCAAATTGCGCCCCTATAATTCCAATCGCTGCTCCCGTACTCACAAGAGCATCTGATAAATTATCCTTTGAAGCGGCAAGCAGTGCTTGATTGTTAATGCGGATCGCAAGTCTGCGGTTGTACATATAAACGCCGGCCATACAGGCAGCAGCGAATAACGCAATCCATGCGGACGTTAAATTCGGGACAGGATGATCACCTGCAAACAACGATTTACCGGCGCTTATAAGCACCTGAATACCCACTGTCGCCATAATGAAGGAAGCGATAAGCGCTGCAATCGTCTCCGCGCGAAAATGGCCGTACGGATGATCCTTATCCGGCGGCTTCTGGGAAATGCGCAGACCGATCAACACAGCGACGGAGGCCACAATATCCGTCAAATTATTAAAGCCGTCCGCGATAAGCGCCCCTGACACAAACCAGTAGCCTGCTGCCAGCTTTAACGCCGATAATGCCAGATAGGCCACGATGCTTACCCAGGCGCCCTTTTCACCCTGTTTAATGTCATCATATTGATTCAGTTTCAATGCCCTCCTAAACCTAATGCTCTTCTTTTTCTATTCCTTAAAATAACCTAACGGTATCATACTCGACCGAGCCTGTGTGGGTCTAGAGAAACAGTGTTGATCAAGTGCGTACATTTATGCACTCATGCAACAATCGATATGAATCGAAAGCCTGTTTTTGTGAGGGTATCTTACTATTTTACGTTAATTGCAGTCGAATCATTCTTGTTCATCACAGCAAAAAAACGCCTGTATGAAGCACATACAAGCGTTTTACAACCAGCAGCTTATTTAATTTCGTAGATCGCGTAAAGCTCATCCAGCATCAGGTTAGCAGCAAGTACACCGCCGGCCGTATTCCAGATCGCATCATCTACTCTTATCGCTTTATTGTTTTTTACAACGTTAAGACTTTGCCATAGCGGGTCATTGAGCATTTCTTTTTCCATCTCAGTTCCCTTGCCATCGCCAGTCTCATATGTGAAGTAGAAGAGCATATCTGCGTCTACCTCCGGCAAACGCTCCTTTGTAATTTCTTCAACGAAAGTATCCGTATACTTTTGGTTATCGGGACGTGTAATGCCCATCTTCGAAAATGCGATTCCTGTGAAGGTGTCCTCTAAGTAAATGCGAGTTTTGCCAGCCATAAAACGAACGACTGAAACCTTTTGATTCAACTTATCTCCCGCTTTAGCTTTAAAGTCCGCCGTACGGCTGTCGTAATCCGAAATGATTTTGTCTCCCTCGGCTTTTTTGCCGACCGCATCCGCATACAGCTTAAAGTTAGACTGCCATTCTCCTCGAAGCGTCTCAGAAAATACAGTCGGTGCAATCGCTTTGAGCTGCTCGTACACTTTTTCCTGGCGCAATTTATTACCAATAATAAGATCCGGCTTCAGGCTTGCGATCAGCTCCATATTCGGCTGACTCTCATCGCCAACTACTGTAACGCCTTCCATATCCGATTGAATATGCTCGTACCAAGGATCGCCTGTCCACGATTTCACAGCGCCTACCGGTTTAATTCCTAACGCAAGCAGCGCTTCCGTTCCTTCATTCGTCAGTACGACTATACGCTCCGGATTCCCTGCAATCTCAGTCTCTCCCATTGCATGTGTAATCTTACGCGCTTCCTCCGTCTTGGTCCCGCCTGATTCACCGGAATTCGTCGTATTGGCATTTGTGCTGCTATTGTTTGAACCAGCTTCGCCGCATCCCGATACGATTACGGCAAGCGCAAGCAGAACTGCAGAAGCCGTCCAAGTAAATTTTTGTTTGAATACATGTAGCATTGTGCATAACTCCCCTTTTCATTGAAAACAATTATCATTATCACTACAAAAGAAACTATAACAGGAGCATAAATCAAAGTCAATCACTTAGTGATAATG
Organism: Paenibacillus praedii; assembly: GCF_049725345.1. Taxonomy (NCBI): domain Bacteria; kingdom Bacillati; phylum Bacillota; class Bacilli; order Caryophanales; family Paenibacillaceae; genus Paenibacillus; species Paenibacillus praedii. Next base: position 29,747 of record NZ_JBMWAM010000008.1, read on the forward strand.
ATTTTCAAGATCATTGACACCATAGGTACGATCGCCTAAAATATTTTAGTAGCAAGATAGGCTTCAAAGATCAGAAGCTACAGAGCTGAGAGCGTACGCTGTTTACGCCTGCTGCGGAAAGAGGATTTTATGGAGGCTTTATTAACAACACGTGCCCAGAAAGTTACAGGATTGCTTATCGGAATTAGTCTGGTTGTTATCGGAATCATTTGCAGCATCGTATTCGGGGTGACGAATATCAGCTGGAAGACCATCGTTGAATCGTACACCGCATTCAATGGGACACAGGAGCATCTTATCATTCAAACGGCAAGAATGCCGCGTGCGCTGATCGCTTCCGCAGTCGGAGCTAGCTTAGCTGTTGCTGGCGCACTGATGCAGGGGATCACCCGTAACCAAATCGCTTCACCGAGCATCTTCGGCATCAATGCAGGCGCCGCTTTCTTCATTGTCGCGGGCTCTGCCTTCTTCGGAGCAAGCGGCCTTTCAACGTTTGCAACACTCGCCTTTGTCGGTGCGGCATTCACCGCAACGCTTGTATATGTGCTGGGCTCAATCGGCAATGACGGCCTTACTCCACTAAAGATTACACTCGCCGGAGCTGCTTTAACAGCCTTTTTCTCCTCTCTATCTTTAGGCATTCTGCTCACAGGGGGCCAAACGTTCGATCAAGTATTGTATTGGTTCGTCGGCTCGGTTGCAGGACGGGATATAAGCATATTTAAGGCTGCCGCACCTTACATGGGGATCGGTCTAGCAGCCGCAATCGTGCTGGGAAGACATATGAATGTGCTGGCGCTCGGCGAAGATGTGGCCGTTGGACTTGGTCAGAAAACGGTATATCTGAAACTAGCAGCCGGAATCATCATCGTTTTACTTGCGGGCGGATCCGTCTCCATGGCTGGCCCTATCGCTTTCGTAGGGATAATCGTACCTCATCTGATCCGTTATTTGATCGGTATAGATTATCGTTGGCTCATCCCCTATTGTGCGTTATATGGCAGTATCCTCCTTCTGGCTGCCGATATCGGTTCACGATATATTTCATTTCCAAAAGAAATTCCAGTCGGGGTTATGACGGCGATCATCGGCGTCCCTTTCTTCGTATACATCGCTAGAAGAGGGGGGCATGATTAAGATGAATAACTGGATTACACTCCGAAGCCGCAGGCTTTCGTTTCAATTAAACCGCCGAACCATACTGATGATCATCCTTTTGCTCATCGCGAATGCGGCCGCAGCCGTCATTTGCGTTGGCCTAGGCAGTAAAATGATGAGCCCATTCGCTGTCATACGCACTTTTTTTGGAACCGGCGACTCGGCAGACGCCATTATAATATTTTCGCTTCGGATGCCGCGTGTTGTCATTGCGATTATGATAGGCTCAGCGCTCGCTGTCTCTGGCGCATTGCTGCAAGGTATTGTGCGCAATCCATTGACATCACCGGACATTATCGGTATATCGGGCGGAGCTTCCCTCGGTACGGTCGTGTTCATCTTGTATTTCTCGCACGTGAGCATCCGCTTTATGCCGCTTAGCGCTATCGCTGGAGCATTTGGCGCCGCTTTTTTTATTTATTTATTCGCATACCGGCGCGGCATAACGCCTCTCCGCCTTGTGCTTGTCGGCATCGGCATAGCTACAGCATTAACAGCCGTTACCTACATGCTTATCCTTTCGGCTTCATTTACACCGACTGCGGTTGCGGTCAAAGCGTTCACCTTCATGACAGGCAGCATTTACGGCGTCTCCTGGGATCGGGACGTGTTGACTTTATTGCCTTGGATCTTAGTGCTAATGCCGGTTGCCTTTATCTATGCCAGACATTTGAACGTGCAGGAGCTGGGAGATGAGATTGCAACTAGCGTCGGCAGCGCTGTTCAAGTTAAGCGAACGATATTGCTACTAATCAGCGTAGCCCTTGCTGGAGCGGCAGTAGCCATTGGCGGCGCAATTAACTTTATTGGTTTAATGGCCCCGCACATTGCACGTAAGCTTGTCGGTCCCGCGTATGGAGGTGTAATTCCCGTCTCCGCATTAATCGGCTCGCTCGTGCTGCTGCTCTCGGACCTCGTTGCTAGAGTAGCGTTTGTGCCGCTTGATATACCAGCAGGCGTATTTACCGCCGCAATCGGAGCGCCTTTCTTTATCTACTTGCTTTACCGCCATCGCAACGGGTCTTAACCGACTCCCGACAACTGACTAAGCATTCAATATTTTAAAAAGGGAGTGGTCCGCGTGACCTCCATTCAAGCTCAAAATCTTACTTTATCATACGGACAGAAGGCAATTTTCTCGAACCTCGATATCCTTGTGCCTCCGCGAAAAATCACTGTATTTATCGGCAGTAACGGCTGCGGCAAATCGACGCTTCTGCGCTCGCTAGCCCGCCTGTTAAAGCCTCAGGTTGGAACGATTTTATTGGATGGCAGTGAAATTGCCAAGCTTTCGAGCAAGGAAATAGCCAGACGGCTTGCCATTTTGCCGCAAGGTCCGGTCGCTCCGGAAGGGTTGACCGTGCATCAGCTGGTCAAGCAAGGCCGCTATCCTTACCAAAGCTGGCTCCAGCAATGGTCGCACGAAGATGAGAAGATGGTGCAGAAGGCATTGCAAGTGACACATATGGACGAGCTCTCATCCCGTACGATTGACTCGCTTTCCGGCGGGCAGCGGCAACGTGCATGGATTGCCATGACGCTCGCTCAGAACACCCCGACGATTTTGCTGGATGAGCCTACAACATACCTGGATATGACGCATCAGATTGAGATTCTCGACTTGCTGTTCGACTTAAACGAGCAGGAGAAGCGCACCATTGTGATGGTACTCCATGATATTAATCTCGCCTGCCGCTATGCGCATCATATTGTAGCGGTTAAGGATGGTCATATTTACGCGCAAGGCACACCGGAAACGATGATGACCAAAGAGCTCATTCACGATGTGTTCGACATGGAATGCCAAATGACTGTCGATCCCATATTCGGTACCCCAATGTGCATTCCGTATGGCAAAGGCCGCAAGCTCCCGCTAACGGCAGTAAATCAACGATGAACAAAAAAGCCGACTTCTGATGGAAGTCGGTCTCTTTATTCTTCATCCTTAAATGAGGTTACTTGACCTCATAAATACGCGCCTCATAGGGCTTTAACTCCATCGTTCGTCCGCCGTCCCAAAGCTCAGCAGCATCGGTATCGTTTCCTAGAACAAGTCGCAGCTTCAACTGCCCGCTGCCAAAGCAGCTTTCGGGAAAAGTAAATGTCTTCGCATTCTCCCCATGATTGAGCATTACGATCCATTCTATTCCCTCATATTCTCGCACATAGACGTAAAAATGCTCATCATCCCCGCTAATGTCAGTGAAGTTACCATAGACCATCACCGGATGAAGCTTACGCAGCTTAATGAGCTTTCGGTAGAACGCCAGCACCGAATGCGGGTCCTTCTCCGCCTGCTCCACATTAATATCCCGATAATTCGGATTCACCTTAATCCATGGATCCGCGCTGCCAAAACCTGCATTCAGCCCGTCATTCCAATGCATCGGCGATCTTGAATTATCACGGCTAAGCGGCTTCAGAGTACGGAACACAGCGGCAGGATCCTTGCCTTTGCCTACCTCCTCCGCATATTTATTCAGCATCGCAATATCCTGATAATCGCCAATCGTTTCATAGTTAACGCCAGTCATCCCGATCTCTTCGCCTTGGTAAATATACGGAATGCCCGGCAGTGTATGGATCATAACAGCCAGCAGTTTTGCAGATTGTTCCCGATATTCCTTGTCGTTGCCGTAACGGGATACCTGTCTTGTATGATCGTGATTGTTCAGAAATTGTGAGTTAAAGCCGCGGCCTTCAAGCGCTTCCGCCCACTGGCGTTGAATTCGCTTGAATCTCAGCATGTCCCACTCCGGCATTTCATCCGCTACCTCGAAGTGGAACAACGTATTCAGCTCCCCGCGCTGTTCGTCTACGAATAAAACGCCGGTTTCCGGCGTGGCAAACGCAATTTCACCGACCGTCATCAGATCATAATGACGGAAAACCTCTCGATTCATTTCCTGCAAATAATCATGCAGCCCCGGATTATGCGTCAAATAACGAATATCATGAGGATCAGGCGCATCGATGTACTTGTCCGGCTTCGCCAGCAGCGCTAGCGCGTCCAATCTAAGCCCGTCTACCCCCTTGTCGAGCCAAAAGCGCAGCATTTTATAAATTTCCTCGCGCATCTCAGCATTTGCCCAATTCAGATCAGGCTGCTCAATGGCGAAGGAATGCATATAATATTGACCAGTCGCCTCATCAAGCTCCCAACAGGAAGGGTTGAAATAGGAACGCCAATTCGTAGGAGGCTTCAACTTTCCGCTCCCATCGTCTTTGCCGTCCTGCCAAATATACCAATCCCGCTTTGGATTGCTTCGCGAAGAACGCGACTCGACAAACCATGGATGCTGATTGGAGGTATGGTTAACGACAACATCCATCATCAGCTTCATGCCCCTGGCATGCGTCTCAGCGAGCAGCCGGTCAAAATCTGCCATTGTGCCCGCCTTCTTCATCACAGCATAATAATCAGCTACATCATAACCGTTATCCTTATCCGGGGATTCATTAAACGGGTTGATCCACACCATCGTTACGCCGAGGGACTGAATGTAATCCAGCTTATCGATAACGCCTTGCAAATCCCCGATTCCATCTCCATTTGTATCCTTGAAGCTGCGCCAATACACCTGATACACAACCGATTCCTTCCACCAAGCCGGTTTAACCAGCATACTTCTCACTCCTCTAGCTTTTTTTAAAATACTGCAATAAACACAAATGGCGCGCGGTCGGACATGTTGCCCAACCGCCGCGCCATCTGATAAATCACTTCTTCCGCGTTACCCCTTAACCGAGCCGCCAAGCATGCCGCGAACGAAATATCTTTGTAGCGCGAAAAATACGGTCAGCGGCATGAGCATCGACACAAATGCTGCTGCGGTGAGCAAATGCCAGTCATTCCCGCGTGAGCCGACCAGATTCGCGATATTCATGGACAGAACCTGGACCTCCGGCTGACTGCCGAGGAAAATGAGCGAGACCAGATAGTCATTCCATACCCACAGAAATTGAAAAATACTAATCGACGCGAGCGCCGGCACAGACAACGGCAGGATCAGCCTGCTGAAAATCGTAAAGTTGGTCGCACCATCGATAAATGCCGACTCGAACAGATCCTTCGGAAGCTGACTGATCGAGGTATACATGAAATAAGTAATGAGCGGCAAGCCGAATGCGGTATGGGCCAGCCATATCCCGAAATAGGTGCCATTCAAGCCTAAAGACGTGTAGTCACGCAAAATCGGAATAAGCGCGACCTGAAGCGGAACAACAAGCAAGGCAATTACAATGACAAACAATGTCTTTCGCCCCGGAAAACGAAGCCATGCAAAAGCGTAAGCTGCGAAGGAAGCAATAAAAATTGGAATCACTGTAGCAGGGACCGTCACCGCAATGGTATTCCAAAACGACTGCGACATGCCGCTGCCCTTCTCCGTCTTCGTTGTGCCGTCAGGCATGGTGATCGAATAAGTTTTCCCGCCAAGTACGGCCTCGTAGTTCTGAGTAGTGAAGCTTGAATTGAACGTCCAATCTTTCTCTTGGACATTCACAAGCCGGGCGCGTCGGTTTTCCCAGATGAGACGTTCCCCGTCTAGTTCAACGCCCTCGCGCAGCTGATCATCCGTTAGCGTTACGCCATTCACGACAATCGGCTGCCTTAGATCCGTATCATTAGGAAGCTGAAGCTGCTCTGTCGTCTGCCAATCGCGATGAGGAATGATTTTCCACCAGCCAGTTGATAAAATATCTGCCGCCGGACGGAACGAGGACACTAGCAAACCAAGCGTCGGGATCGTCCAAATGAGACAGATGATCGCAAGCACAGTGTTAACAATCCATTTTGACTTGCGAATACCTTTTTTACTACGCATTTAGAATCCCCCCTGTTTGCGGAATTGACGCAGGTTGATGATGATGACCGGGATGACCGCAATGAGCAGCACTATCGCCAAAGTCGAGCCATAGCCTGTATTTTGATACATAAAGAGCTGTCTGTAGAATTGTGTTGCTACAACATCCGTTTCGTACTGCCCGCCAGTCATAATCATGACGACGTCGAAAATTTTCAGTGTAAACACGATAATCGTAGTCGTAACCGAAAGCAGCGTTCCCATAATGTAAGGAATCATAATTTTAAAGAAAATACGCACCTCGCCGGCTCCGTCTACCCGAGCGGCCTCTAGGATATCCTCCGGAATGCTCTTAATCGCTGCTGAGAAAATAACCATTGCAAAGCCAGTCTGCATCCAAATGAGTATTACAATTAGGAATAGATTATTCCATGGCTGTATCATACTGAGCCATGCCTGAGGCTCTCCTCCAAGCGATACGACGATCGCATTCAGCAGACCGATTTGCTCAGTTCCCGGCTGGTAGTAATAAATAAATTTCCAGATGACGCCTGCAGCGACAAATGAAATTGCCATCGGCATGAAGATGAGCCCCTTGGCCAGCTTCTCAAAGCTGCTGCGATCGGCCAGAATGGCAATAAGAAGACCAAGACTTACGCAGGCAAGCGTTCCGAAAAATACCCACAGCAGGTTATTCCGCAGCGCCATGACGAGCAGCCGGTCAGTAAATACAGCCATGTAGTTGGCTAAACCAACGAAATTTACAGAGCTGGCATCGAAAAAGCTTAAATACAGTGTCCGAAGAGTTGGCATGACGAGCAGCCAGCCAAGCAGCAGCACCGCCGGCCCGACAAATACAAAAGGCAATATTCTCCGCTTCCATTGATCTGGATATTGCTCGACTACCCAGTTTAGCGTGTAATAAATCGAGTAAATGCCTAATGCGCCCCACAAAACCGCCAGCACTGCCTTCACAATAGGATGCATATCCGCATCGCGGAAAAATAAAAATATGCCCCAGTGAACGGCAATATTCAAGGCCGGCACCAGCACCGATATCAACAGTAGACGCAGAGCATTGCCTTTCCTCGCTTGTAGTTCCATCACAGTTCCTCCCTAAAGGTTTGCGCAGCAAACCTACTTCGTAAGCATTCACTTAGGTTTGCGCAGCAAACCTACTTCGTAAACAGATACCTTTTTTCTGAAACTCAGAGGGACGGCAGCCTTGCGGCCGCCAGTCCCTCCTGTTTGCTTTCAGTTCTTACCTTGTTATTTCCAACCGGCTTGAATTTCTTTCAATGCTGTATCCAAATCAACTGTGCCGCTGATGTAATCCGTCATACCCTTCCAGAATGTTCCAGCTCCAACGGAGCCTGGCATCAGATCGGAGCCGTCAAAACGAATCGTATCTGCGGTTTGAACAAATTCCGCCATACGGCGCTCTTGATCATTAGGGTACCAGGATGGATCTGCATCATTCATCGGCGCCGTAACGCCGCCTGTTTGGATCCACGATTTCAGCGATTCGCCTGTCGTGAAAAATTCCATAACCGCGCGGACCTCTGGGCGATCATTGAACATCGCGTAAATATCGCCAGAAATAAGTGCTGGCTGACCGTACTGCTCGTCAATTGGAGGCAATGGGAACCAGTCATAGTCTTCTGATGTCAGTCCCTCTGGGAAAAAGCTTGTAATAAAGCCGGCTTGACGGTGCAGCCAAGCTTTCGGAGGGCTGTCGAACAGCGGCTTAACCGCATCTCCGAATGAGGTTGTCGCAATCGATTTGCGTCCGCCGTAAACGTAATCCTCATTGAACCATATCTCGGACATTTTCTCCGCTGCATTTTTTACGATTGGATCTGTGAAAGGAAGCTCGCCGGATACCCATTTATCGTAGTTTTCAGGCGATGTCGTACGAAGCATAATATCTTCCATCCAGTCGGTTGCAGGCCAGCCGGTAGCTGTTCCGCTCTCAATGCCGATGCTCCAAGCCGGATCGCCGTCCTGAGCAATTTGATCCGTCAAAGCCATAAGCTCCGTCCAAGTTTTTGGCACGGTATAGCCTGCCGTTTCAAATTCCTTTTTGTTATACCAAACCAAGCTCTTCACACTGCTTCGCGCCCATACGCCTGCCATAACATCGCCGTTAGGACCCGGCATCGTACCCATGTCCAGCCAGCTTTGGTTATATTGCTTTTTCAAATATTCATCGCTCAAGAACGATTTTACATCAATAACTTTGCCGCCCTGCACGAAGCCTTTAAGTAGGCCAGGCTGAGGAAAGTCAGCGATGTCCGGCGCATTGCCGCCGTTAACACGGACCGAAATTGTCGCTTCGAACTCCTTAGAGCCCTCATACGCAATATCGATTCCCGATTGTTCCTCGAAAGCCTTAATACTCTCGTTAAATTTCACCTCGTCCGCATCCGTGAACGGACCGAACATTGTAACTTTTGTACCTTTGAAATCACCATTCATAGCTTGTGCCAGCGCGGAAGCCGCATCGCCTCCTGCATTATTTCCACCCTCTGCTGGTTGACTCACATCCGGCGAAGGTTCATTCGTTGGCGCATTTTTATTATTGTTGCCTCCGCATGCAGTAATGACCATGACAAAGGTGAGCATTAAAATAAAGGCAGACAATACTTTCTTTGTTTTTTTGGTATGCACAGACCTCATCCTTTCGATTTTAAAATATAGAAGCTGCTGTCGTCGTCCTAACCTACCCTTTGTACGTGTTGCTCGTCTTTTCAATGCTATTAATTTGTAGACACCACCACCTTTAAAATGCCAATGTTGGAACTTTTTATGCCTCAACTCATGAATCGTAATTGGTCATTCGAAGTAACCGTTTTCATTGTCATGAAAAGCTTTTCAGTTTTTCTGTTAAGAGACACGCACCTTCCTGGTATTAATAAGGCTTTGTAGACTCTCTCACGATTAGCTGATGCGGCAGCTTCTCTCTCATCACTTCCACCTTGCCAGTCGTTATCAGCTCATAAAGCTTCTGAACCGAGCGATATCCAATATCGTAGGTGGGCTGATCGATGGTTGTAAGCTTAGGGATAAACATATGGGCCATTCGAATATTATCAAAGCCAATGACGGATATATGCTCAGGAACCAACCTGCCATGCTCTCGCAAATAAGAAATGGTCCCCATTGCAAATTCGTCAGAGGCTGCAAACACAGCTGTAAGGTCTGGACAGCGGGCTAACAGCAAAGCAGCCGCATGATAAGCATGCTCGAATCGATGCTCAGCATATTCCACACATGTCAATGTCGCATCTAGACCGAACTCTCGAAGCGCACGGCTAAAGCCATCAAAGCGCGGTTTACCTGATATCGTGTCGCCTATAGGAAAGCTTATCATACCGATTTGGCGATGACCAGCTTCAATTAAGTACTTTACAGCTTCATAAGCCGCAAGCTCATCATCGATATCAACGGAAGGAATATTATATTCCGGCGCATTGGTCGATGCGAGGACAAAGGGAAGCCGATATCGCTGCATTTCCTCGTAATATTCTGTATGCAAGGAATCGCTCGTGAATATGATGCCGTCAACCTGCTTCTCAAAAAAGCTTTGTACATAAGCAATCGTCCGTTCCTTATCGCGATCGGTATTGCAAATCATGAGACTGTAATCCAGTCCAACGACAGCATCCTGCATGCCGCGAATCAGACCGGCATAATAAGGATTCTCGATGTCCGGAATCATCACGCCAAGCGTACCTGACTTCTTGTAGATCAAGCCTCTCGCAAAACCATTCGGCTGGTATTGCAGCGCATCAATCGCCTCCAGCACCTTGATACGCTTCTCCTGGGCAACTGTCTCAGGCGCATTCATGACCCGGGATACGGTGCTGATCGATACGTTAGCATATTTGGCGACATCACGTATAGTGGCTTTCATGGTAGCACGCCTTTCTTCTGCTTGAAATCGAAACTTCTGAAAAGCTTTTCAGAAAACCTTTTCAACGATAGTATAACGCCTTTCTTTTCGTTGCGCAACCCATTTTTAACATAATTCCAAAATGATTTTTAGATGTAAAAAGAGCACCTGTCAGCAAGCAAAACCCCGCAGACAGATGCTCTTACAATATGCAGATTAAACAGCGTACATACGCTCGCGAAGCGCTTTTACTTCATCGCTTTCAAGGTATTCGTCATATGTCATCATCCGGTCAATGACGCCGTTCGGCGTAATTTCAATGATGCGATTAGCAACGGTCTGGACAAACTGATGGTCATGCGAAGTGAATAAAATCGTGCAGTCGGTATCCGTTAGACCATTGTTCAATGCCGTGATAGACTCCAGGTCCAAGTGGTTCGTCGGTTCATCCAGGATGAACACGTTCGCGCCTTCAAGCATCATCTTCGAAAGCATGCATCGTACCTTCTCGCCACCGGACAATACGCTAGCCTTTTTCATGGCATCGTCACCCGAGAAGAGCATACGGCCCAGGAATCCGCGAATAAAGGTTTCGTCCGGATCCTTCGAATATTGACGCAGCCATTCTACAAGGTTCAACTCAACGCCATCGAAATAAGCCGAGTTGTCTTTCGGGAAGTATGCGCGGGTAGTCGTAACGCCCCATGAGTAGCTGCCCGCATCCGGCTCAAGCTCTCCGGCAATCAGTTGGAAAAACACTGTTTTTGGCAAGCCGTTCGGACCTACGAAAGCAACCTTATCACCTTTGTTAATCGCGATTGTCAGGTTGTCGATGATCTTCTCGCCGTCGATTGTTTTCGTCAAGCCATCAATAAGCAGCAGCTGCTTGCCCGCCTCACGCTCACCCTTAAACAGGATAAACGGATATTTGCGGTTAGACGGACGAATGTCGTCAAGCGTGATTTTATCAAGAAGCTTCTGTCGCGAGGTCGCCTGCTTCGCCTTCGATTTATTGGCGCTGAAGCGTTGAATAAACGCTTGAAGCTCCTTCATCTTATCTTCCTTCTTCTTGTTCTCGCCGCGCTGCAGCTGCAAAGCCAGCTGACTCGACTCGTACCAGAAATCATAGTTGCCGACATACATTCGGATTTTACCAAAGTCGATATCCGCAATGTGCGTACATACGGTGTTCAGGAAGTGACGGTCATGGCTGACCACGATAACTGTTCCCTGATAGCCCGCAAGAAAATCCTCCAGCCAGCGAATCGATTCAATGTCCAAATGGTTGGTAGGCTCATCGAGCAGAAGAATGTTCGGCGAGCCGAACAACGCTTGCGCAAGCAGGACGCGAACCTTCTCATTGCCATCAAGCTCTGCCATTTTCTTGTCATGCTTATCCGGCGTTATGCCCAGGCCGTTCAGCATCTCAGCCGCTTCGGATTCGGCTTCCCAGCCGTTCATGTCTGCGAATTCCGCCTCAAGCTCACCCGCGCGCATACCGTCTTCATCAGTAAAGTCGGCCTTTGCGTAGAGCGCATCCTTCTCCTTCATGACTTCATAAAGCTTCTTGTGACCCATCATAACCGTCTCAAGCACATTAAATTCATCGTATTCGTAATGGTTCTGCTTCAATACCGCGAGACGCTCGCCTGGCGTGATATGAACATCACCCTGCGATTGCTCAACCTCGCCGGACAATATTTTCAAAAAGGTAGATTTGCCTGCGCCGTTCGCGCCGATCAAACCATAGCAGTTGCCTGGCGTAAATTTAATGTTTACATCTTCAAATAGCGCCCGTTTTCCGTAACGGAGCGTTATACCGCTCGTACTAATCATTCGTTATATCCCGTCCTTCACTACAAAATCGCATAATCTCGACTATTATACCATAGTATGCGCCGAAACCGAACCTTCTTTTGATTCGAACAGCCCCAAATAAAAAGCCACCTCGTGCGTGATCGATGTTAAGTCATCGCATGCGCATAAAAGGCGGCTCGTTAATTATAATTGAATTAAAGTCCTTAATCCCAGTTCAGCTTCACTTCGTTGCCGGTGCGGGAGGATTCGTAGATCGCATCAAGGATCCGGTTATTTGTGTAGCCTGACAGCGCCGAGGTGATCGGCTGCTTGCCTTCGCGGATGCACTCCACGAAATGACTGCTCATCAGAATCCGCTCCTCTTCACCCTCAAGCGGCGCAATATCGGTCTCAACGACCGCATCATCCGTATGCGTCACATACTTGCCGTTATTGCCCACAATCGCAAGACCGCCGTGTGTCCCCATCAAATGAATGAACGGGTCCTCTGGCATAAACGCGGAATGCGCCGCCCAGCTTACTTCAAGCGATAAAGTTGCGCCGTTATCCAGCTTAATCAAGGCGGAAGCGAGATCTTCTACGTCAAAATAGCCATCCCAGTTCGGCGTTCCCCAGGTGCCGATGCCTTGCCGCTGCGGACCGAACTCCGCATAGGTTGAGCCGTAAACCGAAATCGGCTTCGGGTTGCCCATCAAATATAGTGAAAGATCAAGCATATGAACGCCGATATCAATAAGCGGCCCACCTCCTGCTTGATCCTTGCGCGTAAACCATGAGCCCCAGCCAGGTATGCCCTTCTTGCGGAACCAGCCTGCTTTGGCATTATATATTTTGCCAACGCTGCCGTTATCGATATGCTGCTTCAGTGCGCGGCTTAATCCAGTCCAGCGCATTTGATGCGACATCATCAATATTTTGCCCGATTTCTCTGCTTCCTCTACAATCGTCCGCGCTGTTTCAGAATCGATTGCCATCGGCTTCTCCAGCAGCACATGCTTGTCCTGCTTCAGAGCTGCGATCGCAAGCGCGGCATGAAATTGGTTAGGCACGCCGATGACGACCGCATCGATGGTCGGATCATCGAGCAGCGCCTGCGGATTCGCATGAACAGTCTCAATTCCATGCTCCTGTGCGCGCTGCTCGGCAAGCGGCAGGAATACATCGGCAACAGCAGCCACATCGATGCCTTCTACTTTATTGAAGGTCTCCATGTGCACATTGCCGATCGCACCTGCTCCTATAATGCCAAGACGTATATTAGTCTGACTCATTTTGCACTTCCCCCTTAACGGTTAGCTAGCTAATTGGTCATTTGTCTAGCCCAGTATACCGTTTGTGGCACCCTGCCGTCATTGTGCGTTTTTGGCGCTCTCTTGTCCTCGTTTGTCATTTCCCAGACAATCGCCAAGTTTGGCCCAGCGGGAGCACAACGACACGCTCAGCCTCGACTCCCCGCTTCGTTCGGTCCGCCTCCAACCGCTCCAGCGCTTCTTGAGGCGTGTCATCGGCCAGCTTGAATGTGCCGTAGTGCATCGGCACGAACCATTTGGCCCGTGTGTCTTCGAACGCTTGAAGCGCCTGCTCAGGCGTAATGTGCTGCGGTCCCATGAACCATTCCGGCTTATAGGCTCCAATCGGAAGAAGCGCGACATCAATGGGGAAGCGCCGGCCAATTTCCTTGAAGCCCTGAAAGTATCCGCTGTCCCCTGCAAAATAAATCGTAGGCGATTCGGAGACGTAAGGTTGTTCGGTTGCATTCTCCTCCAACGGGTCAGGCTCAGCCGGTGCCGGCTGCTGCCTCGAAGTTACCCATGATTCCGATTCGATTAACACCGGTTCATTTCCTTGCAGCTTGATTTTGCCGCCGGTATGCCCGACCAGCTTGCCGCTGCGGGAGCTCGATTGCTCAACCACCCAGCCACCCCAATGTGAGCTGTTCGTATCCCATGGATTCCGCCTCGTCGAGTGCTGTGCAGGAACAAAGGTGAACTTGACTCCGTTAATGTTAACCGATTCCCACCAATGCAGCTCCTTTATCCGGAAGAAGCCCTTCTTCCGCAGCTTGGAGCCGAGACCTGCAGGCACAAGCATCTGCCTTGTACCAATGAGTCTGCGAATCGAATTTATATTCAAATGATCATAATGGGAATGTGAAATGAGAACGACATCAATCGGAGGTACATCCTCGATCGGAAGCCCTGGCGGAGAAAGCCTTTTATGAAAGGCCATCTGACTTGACCAGACAGGATCGGTTATCACATTTAGTCCGCCCAGCTGTATGAGAAATGTAGAATGTCCGATCCAAGTAACGGTAGGCCATTTTCGGTTGTTTTCCAAATAATCAATGTCAGGCTGAGCGCTCGGAACAGTGAATGAATAATCCTTCATTCTCAGTCTTCGAATTCTCTCCTGCCGCCATCTGTTGAATTGCTTTAGAGATGTATGCTGCTTAATCGGATCTATGTTTCCAAATCGTTTTGGCCTCAACTGTTCGTTCCTCCCTCGCTATCAGCCCTTATTTTACTAAGATACCAAGCTCAAGGTCCTATTTGCAAATCTATTATTTTCGGCAACGCGGATAGGCCATACTGTCGCGCCGTTAGCATAGCGGGAGAAAATCAGGTAAACTTAGCTATAGATAACTTACACATAAGATTACGCTTGTGAAGCAGTTAATGTTCCGCTCTGCTGCAAGATGATGTCTTTTCGTATTCCTATATTGAAGGAGGGTTCCTCATGAAATTACTATCGATTGAACCGACGCCGAGTCCTAATTCCATGAAGCTTAATGTTGATGAAATGCTACCGCGCGGCCGCAGACTTACTTTTAAGGCTAGCGAGGGCAATGACGCGCCTGAGCTGCTGCAGCAGCTCTTGCACATCAAAGGCGTCCGAAGTCTATTTCGAACCGCTGACTTTATTGCGCTTGACCGGATGCCGGGAGCGGACTGGGCTGATATTCTGGCTGAAGCCGGGCAAATTCTGCAGAAGGATCATACGGAAGGCGATCAGGCGGAAGGAGATAAGGGACCCGCTGCGAGCTTTGGTGAAGCGCTGGTACTGGTGCAAATGTATCGCGGAATTCCTATGCAGGTCCGAGTACGCATGGGAGATACCGAGGCGAGGTCCGCGCTTCCGCCGCAATTCGGCGAAGCGGTGAAGGAGGCTGCCGGCGCTGGCATGATACGCGAGCGCAAGCTGGAGGAATTCGGCGTCCGGTATGGCGAGCCTGAAGAAATTGCAGCAGAAATTGTGCGAGAGCTGGAGGCCTCTTATACGAAGGAGCGGCTTAATGCACTGGTGCAGGCCGCGATTGAGCAAGGAAATGATGGGGGCGAGACAGTCGCTCAGCCTGCTCTAAGACCAGCTCCATTATCGCTTGAGGAGGCTGAGGAGCAATTTGCTTCCGAGGATTGGCAGACGCGTTACGCCGCATTGGAGCGTTATGTTCCATCCCTTGAAGGCATCAGGCTGCTTGCTGCGGCGATTAAAGACGAGAACACTTCAATTAGACGGCTTGCGGTCGTTTATTTAGGCGATCTTCGCTCGCCGGAAGTATTGCCGTATTTGTTCACCGCTCTGCACGATTCCTCGACCTCTGTACGGCGGACGGCTGGGGATACGCTCTCTGACCTCGGCGATCCTGCCGCTGTCAGCCCCATGATTGCGTCGCTGCGCGACAAAAACAAGCTTGTCCGCTGGCGCGCGGCCCGCTTCCTCTACGAAGCCGGTGACGAGTCCGCCGTCGAGGCGCTTCGTGAAGCCGAAAACGACAGCGAGTTCGAAATTCAGCTCCAAGCAAAGATGGCGCTGGAAAGAATTGAACGCGGCGAGGAAGCCGCCGGTTCGGTGTGGCAGCAGATGACCGCCTCCCGCAAGAGCGAGAATGAAGTCTCCTAAGGCTGACTAATTCTGCTATAAAGACTGCACGAAAAAATAGTGAGGGAAACCCATTCCCCATGGAGGCAGCCAGCCTCATGGCGAGTAAGTTTTCCTCACTATTTGCATTTACACACTCTGTCAACCATATTCCAGCTGGATTCGAACCAGCAGCGAAGCATCGCCGCCAAATGGCTCGTAACTTGCTTTGTAGCCAACTGCTACATTCACGTCCTGGAACGCAGCCTTCAATGCCTCAGGGAACTTATCGCCCATCTCATATCTAAACTCTAAGCTAGCAGTCCTGGAATTAAGCGCAGATTGAATGATATGGCGCAGCTGCTCTGGACTGGATACGGTATACTCCTGCTCAAGCCAGTGCAGGCCAAGCGCCAGCTTCAGCTTGCTGAACCGCTCACGATCCGCCGCCGCACCCTGCTGCTCCAGCTGGCGGATCGTATCCGCGTATTTCGTATCTGCCGCAGGATAGGTTCTCGTCCACCCATGATCCTTGCGCAGCTCCTCATCCGTCTTGAGATAATAGTTATAGCGTATAGCGCCATCATTTGATTTTACTGCCTGCGCGGGCTGTTCCCGGACAGATGCGGAGGCGCTGATCGGATCATCCCAGGTCAGATCAAGATGGTACCATTTTCCGTCCAGCTTCACCATATTCCACGCGTGCTCTCCCGTGTTCACCGTTCCTTCGGCAATGAGCACCTCGATGCCCGCTTTCTGCAGCATTTTATAGCCTAATAGCGAATAACCCTGACATACCGCTTCCCCTAATGTGATCGCTTCATAAGCGGTGTAATGGGATAACGTCTGGTCATATTCCACATGGGTCACGATCCAATCATGGATCACTTTAACCTTCTCGTGATCATTCATCCCCGGTTCAATCAATTTCGCAAGATCCGCCGCTACCTCGCGATCCACGACAGCGGTTTGCTCCTTTGTCTCGCGGTATCTAGCCTCGATCGATATCGTCGATTTATTGCCCCAGCTTCGAATGGTATAAATATAGGATTCAAGAATATAGGCGGAATAGTCATCATGTCTCAGCGCAGCCCGGATAACATCCGTCATTTTGTCCGACAGCTCCTGCTTGTCTCCTGTATAGGAGACAGAGAACCTTTCAGAACGAATGCGAAATTGCCCGGCAATATCCAGCTCTAGCTGCTCAAGCGGATTCGCGCTTGTCACTTCGACCTCCTCCTCCGCTTCCACTGCGGCGGGAAACAGGTCCAGCTTCAAATCCATACTGAGAGCAGCAATAATGATGACGGTCATCAGCAGCAGCTTTGAAACGACTCTATTCATAAAGACCTCCTGTACATTTTGAAGCGCAGCACGTAGTACCACCTAGTACCATTATAAACGTTTTTCAACCTGCTCCAAACATTTAACGAAAGTTTACTGGGCTGAACGGGATCCATCCTGACTCGTTTATCGTTTGAATATATGTGCCATAAAGCTGTTTCATGCCGCTGGCCTTTAAGGAGTGACCCCCTGCTTGCTCACATATACCTGCTCTTCGGGAAACACGTATTAGCGCCTTTCAGTACTTATCGAAAAGTTCTGTATTCATATGATTTCACATCCTTGCTCCAAGAGACGATTCTTGCCGCTCCAGCTGCAAGAGCTGCGTTTTCATCTCCAGACCGCCGCGGTAACCTGTTAATGTGCCATTTTTGCCGATCACGCGATGGCACGGTACCGTTATAAGAACGGGGTTTGCGCCGATTGCCGCTCCAACTGCCCTCACGGCAGCCGGCTTCCGGATATGACTCGCAATGTCCGAATAGGACTTCGTTTGTCCATACGGAATCTCGCAGAGCGCATTCCATACGGCAAGCTGAAACGCTGTTCCTCGAAAATCCAGGGGGATTGTAAAGGCTCTACGTTTCCCGTGCAAATATTCAAGCAGTTCGTCCGCATACGGCTGCAAAAGTTGATCATCCTGAACCAACACGTTTCCTGGAAAACGTTTCGACGCCCAGTCGAATAGTTGCTGGAAAGACTTATTCTGAGAGCCTACGTAACAAAGTCCCGTTGACGTTGCAGCCATGTACAGGCGCCAATCATTATGCACCAATAACGTCCAATATATCACCGAGTTATTTTTTGCTTTCACTATGCAGCACCTCCTCAGTCGGTTGATCCCGATTTCGCCTGCGATATTGTTTAGGCGTAAGCCCGGTTTTCTTTTTGAACAGGGTTATAAAATAAGGGGTATTCAGCTGTTCTTGGATAAGCTTCATTTGGATCACCTCTACTCACAGTATAGCCTTGTTGAGGCAGCTTCGCGATCGCGACAACTTCAACAAACGCCATTTCATTAGGCCTAATTCCTGAGGAACGAAAAGGAGAAGGCATTGGTTACTTCAGCTTATATCAAGAACTAGATCATGCAAAGAATAACAGCAATATCAGATGACTCTCACGGAATATAAAAGCTTGGGAACCATTCATCCTTGACAAGAATATTCTGAATGCAGGAACCTAAACAAACGAAGAGAGACCTTTCAAGGTAAAGGTCTCTCTTCGTTGTTAACTTTTTAATACAAATCGGTGAATAGCTTCCATGTGTATTCCAGCAAAGGGAATCCACCCTTGAACAAATTAATCACAAGTACCTTTATAGGGCTACACAGCTAAAACAGTTTATATATTTTTACTTTGTAGGCGAGTTCGATCTCACCGTGACAATAAAAGGATAATCCCAATGCGCTTGGGGATGGATAGATCAATTCTGTGATCACTGTACGACCATCGTCTGAAAAAACCTCTACGGATGACCGGTCTATCAAAAGATGAAGCTTCACACGCTGATGATCCGGCTGTAAGGTCGCTTGATGCCTGCCTGAAAAGTCTTCATGAAAATCAATGACTCCTGAACGACTCCGGTCTACGAATATGGCCCCGTCTTTCACGGAGTAGCCGACGACCGTTTCTTCCTGTTCAGAGGTTCTTATTTTAAAACCGAAGGATTCCACATCTTTCTTAAGCTCGAATTCGGCTACAATTTCGTAGGTTTCTAATTGAAGATCCTTACATAACGAATGGAGCTCACTCAAAGCGTTGCCATCTACCTCTATAAGTAGAACTTTAAACGCGTCTAATTCCCTCACAGGACGTTGAATCAATGCGATATCGCCATTCCTGGATTCCAATGTTAGCTCTCTTGGAATCGTCATTGCGCTTCTCCAGCCTTCGGTCGGAGTTACATTCGCATATTTCCAATTACTCATCCACCCAATATAAATGCGGCGTCCATCTTCCTCTGGGATATCCGACCAACTCACGCCTGCGTAGTTATCTCTTCCATGATCGAGCCAGCGAATCGTCCGAGAAGCATGATCCGGCACGAAGACACGCCCATCGAATTGTCCGGTAAAATATTGCGTTCTGGAGCCTTCCTTAATCCCAGACTCGTTTGCAATGCTAACAAACATGACCCATGTAAGCTTCGTTCCCTCCCCATCCAAGGGCAGCGCAAACAAATCCGGACATTCCCATACGCCATCATGGGAACCGATTCCTTCGCCAAACTCACTGCCGAAGCTCCAATCCTTTAAGTTCGAGGAATGATAGAGGCAAACCGTCTGACCGCAGGCCAGAATCATAATCCATTGCTTCGTTTCCTTATGCCAGAACACCTTCGGATCCCGATAATCGTTATATTGGGCCGAGGTTAGAACGGGATTTCCCTTATATTTGATCCACGTTCTTCCCGAATCTTTACTATAGGCAATACTTTGACATTCCTTCGATGTTGACTCTGCTTGATGAGCATGATGCGTAAATATAGCTACAAGTCCAGGCTTCCCATTAAAAAAACCTGTCGTATCGTTCCAATCCACCACAGCGCTGCCCGAAAAAATCATGCCCTGCTCATCTGGAGCAAGCGCAATGGGGAGATGCTCCCAATTCAAGAGGTCTCTACTTACTGCATGTCCCCAATGCATTGGCCCCCATGTGGTTCCATATGGGTAGTACTGGTAGAAAAGATGATATTCTCCATCAAAATAAACTAGACCATTCGGGTCATTCATCCAGTTCGCCGGAGGGGTAAAATGAAACTTGGGGCGGTACTTCTCCATTTGAATCTCAGTTGACATTTCTCTCTCCTCCTTATCCGTGATTCCACACGTACTGTATTACAGGCTAGGAATAAACAATGAGTTCTGTTTTTGGCAGAACTCATTGTTTGCTTTTATTAATTTAACGAGCTTTGAATTTCTTCCGTGATTTGGGAACCGCCTTCATCGTTCCATTTTTTTACGAATGTATCGAAGGAGCTGATCGGCTCTTGGCCTACGATGATTTTGGAGAAAGTTGCGTACTCAAGCGTACTCAGGTTAGCCCAACGTTTTTCCATGGTTTTGGTTTGTTCGTAAGTCAAGGTGTTTACGAATTTAAATTTGCCTTCCACATATGGCTTCAAGCCAACACCAAAGGACCAAACCCAACCAAATTCATTCGCTTTATCCCCGGCGAAATCCCAGCCTGAAATATTTGTATTGTCGAAAGGCTGTGTTTTGGAAGCAATGATCTTATCAAATGCTTGGTTTTGATAGGCATCATAGTTATTGAAGTAAGTGTGCACCTCATCAGCCGTCTTCTTGCCTTCGAAATAGTTGTTTACTTCTTGTAGAACCATGGAAGGACCATCTGCAAGAGAGAAGGTTTGGTACATCGGAAATGCCCCATCTCCCAGAATCGTTTGGTCTTTTTCATCTACATAGTTTTTAAGACCCGCTTTGAATATGTTGAGCATTTTAATGACAGCTTCAGGATTTTTACTGTCTTTGCTGATTACAGTATAGGTTTGCGCTGCGTTTCCGCCTTTAGCCAGATAGATTCCGTCGGAGCCGGATGGCAGAAGGTATGGTTGCCAGTTTGCGTTGTTATCGTTTTTCCAGCTATTTCCGATATCAGCAAATGGGTTCCACCAAGGTCCGACAAACAGACCTGCCTTGTTGTTTGCGATCAACTCTTCTGTTTTGGTCGTTAACATCCCCGGCGAAATTAGACCTTCTTTATACATATCAGCCAATTTTTGAAGAGCTTCCTTTGTTTCGGGTAACGTGGAGCCATAGACGGCTTTACCCTCGCTATCCTTCACCCAAATTCCAGGGAAGGCATTATAAGATGCAAAGATAGGGTCAAAATGAAGGCCAAAGTTCGTGTTAGTCATATCCTGATAAAGCTTTCCGTCTTTATTAGGACCAACAAGACCAACGGTATCCGCCGCACCGTTGCCATCTGGATCTTTTTCAATAAAAGCTTTTGCGATGGCTTCAAGCTCTTCTACATTTGTAGGCGCTTTCAATTCTAATCTATCCAGCCAGTCTTGACGAATCCATAAGACGGATAGGAAATCCGGTAATGGGTTCGAGGAAGGAATGCCAAACATTTTTCCATCCTCTTTAACTAAACTATCGAATAGGTCCTTGTTAGAGTTATAAACTTCCTTCGTGGCTGGGCTTGCATATTTATCCCAAACGTCGGAGATGTCCATGGCATAGCCTGATTTTACAATCTTTTTGTATTGTGAATACGTGAGGCCAGTTAAGTAATCTGGAATTTTACCGCTTGCAATAGCAAGATCTACCTTCTGACGATAATCCGTACCTGCATTAGATGCAGAAAATTCATTTTTTACTTCAATGTTAAACTTTTCCTTTAGCATTCTTGTGTACGCATTGTCTTCCAATGATTGACCCTCAGGGTATTTCTGGTTCGGATCAAGTGGGACCCCTCTTGTAATAGTCGTCAGTTCGGATTGTTTACCCAATGGTTCCGCATTCACCACTGGAGTGGTTGCAGGCGTACTTTCATTAGAAGGCAGGTCATTCCCGCCTTTTCCACTGCACCCCGCCAGTACGACAACCAGAACCATCGACAAGGCTGCGTAAGTGACTTTTTTCATGCTTGGCTTCATCATGTACTACTCCCCCTATTAATAAAATATATGTGTAAGGATATTCTCCTCAACCACCAAACCACGACCTTAGAAAGCAGGTTAGCCCTTTACAGATCCAAGAGTAATCCCTTTTACGAAATACCTCTGCAAGAATGGATATACAAGCAGCACAGGAATCATTGCGATGAAAATTTTGGCTGCATTCAACGATTCATTATTTAATTTGGACATACTATTTAGCTGTTCAACAGACATGGTTGCTAGATTTTGCAGGTTTGTCGAAACTACCATCTGTTGGATATAGGTTTGTAATGGATAATTCTCCTCCCGTGTGGATAGTACCATCCCCTGGAAGAAATCATTCCAATGCCCTACGATCGTGAACAACAGAACGGTTGCTAGTACGGGCTTTAACAGCGGAAGCAATATGCTGAACATGTATCGCCACGGACTCGCTCCATCCATTTTCGCCGCCTCTTCAAGTTCCTCCGGCAAATTTTTAACGAAGTTCGTAATCAGAATCAAATTGAAGATGGGTACTCCACCGCTTAAAACCAAGCCCCATACGCTGTCCAGCAGGTTGTAATTCGTTAAGGTGATATACCAAGGAATCAAGCCGCCGTTAAATAACATACAGAAGACGAAAACCCACATTAGGAAATTACGTCCCGGCAATTGCTTGCCTGTCTTTGATAATGGATAAGCAGCTAGCACTAGTACCAGCATGGTAAATGCGGCTCCCAGGATAACTCGCTCTATCGACACCCAAAGGGCCCCAAAAAATTTAATATCTGACAAAATTGCCTGAAACGAAAGTAAGTTAAAGCCGATCGGATATACGGTTACAATTCCGGCTTGCACGGCAGCTTTTTCACTTAACGCAATCATTAAGCAGTACCAGAGCGGCAGCAAACACAGCAATGTCAAGATGATCAGAATGACTAAATTGCATACATCAAAAACTCTTGATCCCCATGATCGATGTTCAACCATATGAATTCCTCCAATCTCAGAAAATTCGGTAGCCCACGAGCTTCTTGGCCAACCAGTAACCTATAGTGATGAGAATAAAGCTGACGACCGACTTTAATAACCCCACCGCTGTACCGAAGCTGAAATCCAGTTCCTGTAAACCGGCTCGATAAACATAGGTATCGATGATATCTCCCGTGCTGTATACTAGTGGATTATAAAGATTGAACACCTGATCGAAGCCCGCGTCCAAAATACCGCCAAGCGATAAAATAGCCAATAAGGCGATGGTGGTGCGAATTCCAGGCAAGGTCACGTGCCACAACTTTTTCCAACGCCCCGCTCCATCGATATCCGCCGCTTCATAGAGCGTCTGGTCAATGCCGGTTAATGCAGCCAAATAAATGATGGAATTAAAGCCGAAGTTCTTCCAAACATCCGATCCGATCAGGAACCCTCTGAATAAATCTGCTTGTTGGAAAAATAAGATAGACTTAAATCCCAAAAATTCCAGTAGATGATTAACCGGACCATTTAATCCGAAAATTTGAAGAACAATGCCGGAAATAATAACCCAAGACAAGAAGTGTGGCAAATATACACTTGTCTGGATTGTTTTCACAAAATATTTTTGTCTTAGCTCATTAAGCAGTAAAGCGAACACAAGCGGCACGAACAAATTGCCAATAATTTTTCCAAAAGCAATCACAATTGTATTCCATAAGACAGTGCGTACATCGCTTAGTTGCAGCATGTATTGAAAATTTTCCAGACCAATAAATTCTGATTTCAGAAACCCTTGACCTGGATTAAAATCCTGGAATGCAATAACAATTCCAAACATCGGGACGATTTGGAACATAATCAACCAGATTAAAGCCGGAATTAACATAATCCAATAATGCTTTACATCAGGACTCTTCCTTACCTTTAATGCAGGGTTTAACAGGAACTGACCGCGCTTTACGTCTACATTCTCATTCTTGAGGTTAGCTTCCACGATAGGAAAACCCTCCCAGACCCATATTTAGTAATTAAAGCGTATTCATTAAATGTTATAGAAATCGTAATATAAAACGTTTTCTATAGACTAACCTGCTAAGTTGTATCACCCTTTCTGAATTCAACGGGAAGACGATAGGTTTGCTGCTGAATATCCTCACCCTCGATCCCACGAATAAGAAGCTGCACCGAAGTTCTTGCCATTTCTTCAACCGGTTGCCTGATGGTAGATAAAAAAGGATGAAAGCATTCATTATGCTGAATCCCGTCATAGCCCACGACCTTAACATCTTCTGGAACACGAATTTGATGCGCGCGGGCCTGCTTGATAAATTGGGCTGCAAGTAAGTCCCCATTCACAAAGACACCATCTAATAATTTAAGATCTTCCGAAGTGAAAAGCATTTTTAAATGTGAATCCAAATGATCGTCATTGTCGGGTATTTCAAAAATCGTATAAGAAACTCCCCGCTCCCTCGCTTCATCGATAAAACCTTGTTTCCTTAAATCCACTTCACTGTGAATGGACAATGCGTTATTAGTGTTATAACCCAAGAACGCTGGTTTCTTGGCACCTGCTAAAATTAATTGACTTAGCGCCATACGGCCACCCGTATAGTTATCAGAGGTTACACAAGCGACTTCCTCTCTGAAATGTCGGTCTATGGAAATCATCGGTATTTCCTTCATGATCCTGTGTTTAATATCGTTGTACGTTATCCCTATGATGCCCGCAACCTTGTTTTGATTTAACATATCATAATAATACAGCTCCTTCTCAGGTTTACCCTTGCTGTTACAAAGGATTAATTTATAATCATTCCGATCCAGCTCATCCTCGATATAATAAGTCAGCTCCGAGAAAAAAGGGTGCCAAATCGTTGGAATTAATAAAGCCACCATTTTTGATTTCTGCATTTTGAAATTTCTTGCCACTTCGTTCGGAACATATTCTAAATTCTGGATCGCGGCCAAAACCTTCTCGCGCGTTTCTTCCCGGACGGCAGGATGATTGTTAATCACCCGTGAAACTGTCCCCACCGCTACACCAGCTAAATCAGCTACCTTTTTTATGCTAGACATATAAGACCTCCAAAAATCCTATCCCGGTTTTGGAAACGTTTCATTTTTGAATTAAAAAAAATTTGGAAACGTTTCATTTCAATAAATTGATTATAGCAACACTTTGGAAACGTTTCAATAATAATTTTAGAAGCTTTTTTATTTCTATGAATTTAGCGCCCGTTAATTAAAATCATTATGTAATGAAACTGTAATATTACACTCAGCTTGGCTTCATCTTAGGTTTGTATACTAAACCCATGACCCCCCTTTATTATATATTCTCTCTTGAAAGCCTGCGGCAATATGCCGCAGGCCCTTTTTTTGTCATTATGGAAGAAGCAGCGTTTTTTGGAGAAATGGCAGTGCCCGCTCCCAGAATGCCGGATCCTGCTCAGAGGAGCTGTGGCCGTGCGTAGAGACGAACAGCGTATCAACTGCACCTTCAGGCAGCTGTCTCTCCAGCTGCCTTAAATCGTCAGCGCTTATAAAGTCATCACCGCCGGAATGAATCATTAGCACCGGCGTTCGCTCGCGCTTATCTTGCCCTGCATGCTTCTTCAGAACATCAGAAATGTTAGCCGCGCGGTACTCCGCCCGCGAATACCCTGAGCGAATCAGCCAGATTGACGGAATAAGATAAGCCAGCGGGAAGGAAGGTATTTTCTTCCGTTTCAGTTCCGCCTGCAGCATCGTCTCAAAGCGGACTGGCATCGAATCCGTAATGACGGAGTTAACCTTCAGCCCTTTGTCGAGAGCAAGCAGAGTGCCGAAGCCTCCAAGCGAATGCCCCAGCACCGCGATCCGGTTCGGATCAATGCCAGGAAGGCGGCGTGCCGTCTCTACGGCGGACCTTACATCATCGCGAAACATAAACGCCGAGGGAGCTTGGATCGCATCGCTGTCCCCATGACTCCGAGCATCGTGCACGAACACTGCAAATCCAGCCTTATACAGAGGGTGCGTATAGCGGAGCACTCTTGTCCGATTGGAGCCCCATCCATGTGCTACGACTACTAGCGGGAGCAAGCCATCCTTCACTTCAGTGCCTTGGATTGGCTGAAGCAGCCATCCCTTCATCCGGGAACCATTGTTTTCGAACGAAATCTCTTCCCACAACGTCTCAACATCAGGCTTAGACGCATTCGGGATGTAACGCGGCTTCTGACTGCGCGCGCCGATTTTCCATGCCAAAACCAATAATACGACAATGATGAAGACGATGATAATCACTAGCCTGACCACTAAGCTCATAAGCCACTCCTCCCCTCGCCTCTACAACGCCTCCACGGCTGCCGTGAACTGCTTGGCTCTTTCTGTGACGAGCTCCAGCTTGCCTTCGCGAACCCATTCCAGGTTCACCAGCTTGCCGCCCATGCCAACCGCATTTGCTCCTGACTGAAAATATTCAGCAATATTGTGCAGATCGACGCCGCCGGTTGCGATCATCGGTATCTCATTCAGCGGTCCGCGAATCTCACGCAGATAAGAGGTGCCGAGCGTGCCCATCGGGAAAATTTTAACCGCGTCTGCGCCAGCCTTCCATGCCTTCACGATTTCCGTAGGCGTCATTACGCCAGGCCATACGGACAAGCCTCGTTCACGACCGTATGCGATTACCTCCTCATCCAAATTCGGTGAGATAAGAAACTGTGCGCCAGCCGCAACCGCCTGCTCCGCAAGCGTAACATCGGTCACCGTTCCAGCACCTATCGCCGCCTTGCCGTTAAACCTGCTGCGCCACCGATCGATCATTACCGCCGCGCCAGCTGTGTTCATCGTAATCTCCATCATACGAATGCCGCCGTCAATGAGGGCCTGAGCTGCTGCATCCGCATGCCGGTCTTCAATTCCCCTTAATATTGCAACGATCTTGTGCTCCATCAACAGCTTCAGCATCTCGCTCATATTCGTTTCCCCCAATCTAAACGTTCGTCTGGTCCCAATACTGCTTTAATATCCGCAAAAATAAATTTGGAAACGGCAAAGCGGCCATATCCTCTTTGCCGATCCAGCGATAAAGGCCCTCAGCCTCGCTCGATATGGCATACGCAGAAGCAGCCTCTGCTGCCATTAGGCTATGACCTGCTCCAGAGGCTGCTGCCGCTTCCGCTTGCCAGCCCGGCTCCTCACCTAAGTCGGCTAAGTAAAACCGCATTTTCCAGTGAATATGACTAAAAATATGATCCGCATCCATGAACCAGCTGCGGGGTCGGACCAGCAGCCCCGTCTCCTCCGCCAGCATCTGCCCGATCATTCCAGCGAGCTCGCCATTCTCTTTAGCCGCCTGATCGTGCAGCCAGCCTGTCTTGTCTGCGGGAAGCAGCAGATGCGGCAGCTCCCACATTTGCGCAAGCAGTCCTGTATCTGGTCGCTGTCTGACGAGAACCTTGCCTGAATGGTCACCGTTTCCAGTTACGATAACAGCCGCTCTGTGCTCCGTACGCGGCGGCTTCGCCTTCGTCTTGATCGGGAGCTCATGCTCTCTTCCTTCAAGCCTTGCGGTACAATGCTCCATCACCGGGCAAGGCAGACAGCCTGGAGATTTTGGCGTGCAGACAAGTGCGCCTAGCTCCATAAGCGCCTGATTGAAGTCCCCGGCCGCTCCTTCCGGAATAAGGGATGCCGCAAGCTTCTCAATACCGACTCTCGCAGAAGACTTGGCAATATCTTCCTCCAATCCAAAATAGCGCGAGAGCACGCGCATCACATTCCCATCTACCGCAGGCTCCGGTCTGTTAAAGGCAATGCTCATAATCGCGCCAGTTGTATAGGGACCGACTCCTTTGAGCCCGGCGACAGATGTTTTGTCATCCGGAATTATTCCCCCATACCGCTCGACTACCTCTCTCGCTCCCGCTTGTAAATTACGGGCCCGCGAATAATAGCCAAGACCCTCCCAGCTCTTCAGTACCTCGGTCTCGGGCGCATTCGCGAGCGCCTGCACCGTGGGAAACTTGCTCATAAAGCTGTTGTAATAAGGGATAACCGTATCGACTCTAGTCTGCTGAAGCATGATTTCCGACACCCACACGCGGTAGGGATCCTGATTTATGCGCCATGGCAAATCACGCTTAATAAGCCGATACCACGCTAACAGCTCCGTACTGAAAAACAACTTAACATCCGGCGGAGCCAATGACTGCTCTACCCTCTCCGCTTGCTCTTTCACTGCCTGTTCTCCTCCTCGCTCAATGCGGCAAAATCCTTCATCCGAGCCACACCAACTTTTGTGAATCTGCGATACTGAACTGGGGTTACGCCTGTATATCGTTTGAAGAGTCGCGATAAATAGTGATTTTGCAGCCCTACCTTCTTAGCAACGGCCGACACTGACAGCTCCGTATCCGCCAGCAGCTGCTTAGCGGTTGCGATACGGCGATTCGTTACGTACTGAATGGGGGAGCAGCCCATTATGTTTGTGAAGGACGTAATGAAATAATTCGGATGCAGATATGCAAATTTAGCAAGCTCCTCTATCTGGATATTGACATGCAAATTCGCTTCGATATAAGTGATTACTTCATTCCATTTCACCTCAAGGCCTAAATTGTTCTCCATCACTTGCTGCACTTGGCTCGCGTCCAAATAATAAGCAAGCAGCTCGAGCAGCACGCCCTTCAGTCTAAGCACTCGCGTGATCGAGGTGAAATCCTGATACGATACCATTTTATCAAAAAGCTGCTTCATCATCTTCGCGTCATCTACTTGAACGAAAGGAGGAAGCTTCAAGGATTGAATAAACTGAACATCGCCAAGGTCCATACGGAAATGGCACCAATAACGGCCGAAAAGCTCATCTCCATCTGTACCAAAGGCTTGATTGGTGCCTGCAGGGAGAAAATAAAGCGTCCCAGGCTTTACGATATATCTTTCATTATTCATATCTAACCATGCTTGTCCTCTATCAGTATAGCAGAAACGATAAAAGTTCGGTTCAGACCTTTGGTCGATCCAGCCCGGCTTGCTTTCTGAGTAAGCCGTCATAATGACTTCAGCATGAATTTGATTCAATTGGTGCTGCATAATTCGTTCTAATGTTGGTTTCATGAAGTCTCCTGTATAGTAAAACTGCGGTATAATAAAAGTATATTTCGAGTCCACTAGTACACGTAAAGTTAACCATACTATTATACGGACTATTAATATAAATTCATATGGAAGTGTTGTGAAAGGGCAGAAAGCGAGGTTGAAATGATAAAACATCGTGATTTCATATTTGTTCCTCGGTTATTAGGTAGAAGTGTCCGATTAGCCGCTTGCACCGGGCTGCTGCTCGCTTTGACAGGCTGCGGAGGCGTCAAGGAAAGCGCAATCGCTCTCGACGGCCCTGCAGAGGTGATGACGATTTATAAAGCCAATTGCGTAAACTGCCACGGCAGCGAGCTGCAGGGGAGAGTCGGATCCATCACGAATTTGCAAAAAATCGGCGCAAAGCTGAGCGCAGCCGACATCATGCGGCAAATCGAAGGAGGAGAAGGCACGATGCCTCCCTTCAAGGATCGCCTTACATCCGAGGAAATTGCCGGATTAGCTGACTGGCTGGCAACGAAAAAATAATGCGCCTAACAAACAAAGGATGTCTGCGCAGACATCCTTTGTTATTTCATGACTTAATAGCCGATATGATGACCGTTATACTTCGGAGATTTATTATAATGGACTGCAGGCTGTCCCCCATAGGTCCAATGCGTATCGCCCATCTGTGGATGTATCGGGAACAGATCACCCTGCACGAGCACCAGGTCATCGCCCCAATCATCCGTGTACAAGCCGTCGTATTCTACCCATTGTCCCGTTTTAAACCGACGCTTCTTTCCCAGCTGCTCTCTCAAAGCCGTCATCCCCTCTCGCCTATGCGCTTGGTATATTACATGCCAAGTATAGGCAAAAGGTTACGATATTATCCGCTCCGCTATAACAAAAGCAGAAGCCAGCTTGCGCTCATGCGTAATCGTGATATGAATGCGCACCGCGCCTTGGTCTAGGCCGAGCCGGCTCCAAGCCGCTTGTGATAAGAAGCATTCCGGCTTGCCGCACTCATCCCGCAATATTTCGATATCTGTAAACCCCATAATATTCCCGATTCCGCAGCCAAAAGCCTTTACGACCGCTTCCTTTGCCGCGAAACGTCCCGCCGTAAACTGATTCAGCCGCTCGCCCGCATATTGTGCGGCAAGCTCCCTTTCTCCGGCTGTCAGCACCCGCTCCAGGAAACGCCTGCTCGTACGGCCCTCCAGCACCTTTGCAATCCTTGTTATATCTGATATATCATGTCCGATGCCGATGATCATGGTAACACCCGCCTTTTCTCTGAAGGTGAGATTAGCAGAAGGTCCGGTTGAAGTCAAGCTTTTACGATGACTCAATAAAGCTCTCAAGCTATGAAGGATAGGTGACTATAAGCTTTTTTCCATCTTAAGCAAGAAGCTTCTCAACTGCTTTGCCAATACTGGCTTGCTTATATAATAGCTTGCAGCTCTACCCATATTTTGATCGAGGCTTGATATGTCTGGCTTGTTGCTCTTGGCCTTATAGGTATCTTCGATAGGTTTTACCCGAATCATAGCATTTCAACAATGAAAGCGATACCACTCATCACTCTAAAAATAAAAGCCACGGGTGCTTCTATTTACTTATTATTATAATAATTATCCATTATTTAGAAAGCCTTTTCGTCATATAATAAGAAAAAATACTGGATGCGGTGTGATACGCAAAAAAAAAGCGAAGAACCCTCTAAAAATAAGGGATCTTCGCTTTTGTACGACTATTGATTTTCCATACGGTCTCCCGCTTCTAGCTTTAGCAGCTGCTAAATGCCTGGAATCGGGGAACGCTTGTGCTCGGTTTTCAAGTATTGCTTCTCAAGCTTCTCGCGCGCTTCCTCGCTGATTTCTTTGCCTTCGAGGTAGTCGCTGTTATCGCCGTAAGTAATGCCCAGCTCATCCTCGTCGGTTTGTCCGTCCCATAGACCTGCAGTTGGCGCTTTGTCGAGGACACTCTGAGGAACGCCGATATGGGCGGCTAATTGACGAACCTGACGCTTATTCAGCGTGCTAAGCGGTGTAATATCTACGGCGCCGTCGCCCCATTTCGTGTAGAAGCCGGTTATCGCCTCGGATGCATGATCAGTGCCCACAACAAGCAGGTTCAGGTCAAAAGCAAGCGCATATTGGGTAACCATACGCGTTCTCGCTTTGATATTGCCTTTGCCGCCGCGGCTCAAATGGCGCGGAATGCCCAGCTTCTTGAAGCCATGCTCTACCTCGATCGCAATCTCGTCTACCGCTTCCCCAATATTCGTCTCCACGGTATGCTGAAGTTGAAAAGCCTCCGCAACCGCGTAGCTGTCCGCAATATCGGACTGCTCGCCATAAGGCTGGAAAACGCCGAGCGTCATATATTCGCGGCCTGACTCAGCGCTAAGCTCATCCGTTGCGCGCTTGCACAGGCCAGCTGCTACTGCGCTGTCGATGCCGCCGCTAATCGCGATCAGCAGCCCGGTGGTCCCCGACTGCTTCACGTATTGCTTCAGAAAATCAACTCTATTGCGGATCTCCGTCTCCGGATCAATTTCCGATTTCACGCCGAGCCGCTCTATAATTTGCTGTTGTAAGCTCATAGGCTGCCTTCCCGACTATCGGCAGAACCGATTGAAAGCGTCGGTCAAGTCAGCAGCTATGTCCGCTGCGGAACGATTCTCAATTTGATGGCGCTCGATAAAGTGAACAAGCTCTCCGTCCTTCATCAATGCGATAGAAGGGGAGGATGGAGGGTAAGGCGCAAAAAACTCACGTGCTTTTGCAGTAGCTTCTTTATCTTGACCAGCAAATACGGTAAACAAATGATCCGGCGTAATGTCATGCTTAAGCGCTTCTGCAACGCCTGGACGAGCTTGACCTGCTGCGCAGCCGCAAACCGAGTTTACAACGACAAGCGCTGTACCTGTTGCAGTTGGCAATGCTTGCTCTACTTCTTCAGGTGTGCGAAGCTCCTGGATACCGATGCGGGTAAGATCATCCCGCATAGGCTGCACCATATCTAACATGTATCGTTCGAATGACATCGACATCGAAACACACTCCTTTAATTACTTTATTTTAGCTACTATTATACCGTCAGGAATCAAAATAAAGCAACCGGAGCAGATTCACTCCGGTTGCTAAATTTCAACTATTCTCATGTATCGTCAGGATCACCGGCGCCATAAGCAGCATTTTTGTCGGGATGCATGAATATACCGCCCTGCGGAGGCAGTCCCTTCTCGAAGATATCTCGGTTCTCAGCCGTCTGAAAGCCAACGTCCTTGAACGGATGCACCCATTCCTCCCCGGCCATCACAGCCGGGTCCGTCTCCGTGCTCCATTGCGACAAAGGCGAGTCCGCTGACTCATACTTGTGATCGCCAATGATAACCCCATAATTATTCACAAATGGCGCCCGGCTGCCTCGCCCTTCCCGAAACTGAGGCAAAAACGCAATTTCATAAGGATCCAGCGCCGGATCGCCTGTAGGCAGCATGTCTTTAGACAGCGCTTTTTTGTCTGCGCTATTGTTAGCCTTATCAGTCAATTGAACACCTCCTTACCGCTATGTAGAAGGTCGATTAGGCCCATCCAGCTTTTTGTCGAAGCCCTCTGTTTCTGGCGCCTTTCCTTTGCCAGCCGCATTTCTCGCCGCTTGCCGAGCCTGCTCCTCTGAGCTGCCTTGCTGCCCTTTGTTCTGTGTCATAGGTGTATCCTCCTTCCTATTAAGACTTCTGCCGCCTTCGACCTGCAGCTTTCTCTCTCCTATGGTAGTATGCACTAACGCTGAACGGATTATGTTTTAGATCCATTGATTTCTTCTTTTCCTCACCGATGAAATATTTCTTCCCGGTTACTCGTTCCAGTTCTTCGAGCATCGAACGTTTCAGATCGATGGCGTTTTCCTTGCCTCTTTCCTTTGCCCTACCACCCTCAAACGTCTGTAATACACTGGTGAATTCTTGGAAAAACAAAAAACGCAGGAAGCCTAGGCCCTGCGTTTTTGCCGCTTGTATCAATACCATCAACCCGTTCTGCATTCAATTGCTTCTTTGCCGTCTTTTTAATCTCATTTTCTTCTTTGTTGTGTAATGTAATACAAGATTCCAATGACCGCGCATAGTTGTATGATTATAATATAGGTGGCTGCAAGAATCATTTGTTCATCATTTGTAGAACCAACCAAATTCAACATGATGTAATACAGAACAGCAGACGCAATGAAGGAAATACAGAAAGTCAAAAATATATATTTCATGGAACCTCCTATTTGTCAGTTGCGCACAGAATGATCCTTTCCTCTCTACGATAAATGGTTTCACCGTTTTATTGCATAATTTTTTTCCTCAGCCTGCATTAGCCGCTCTCTCCTGCCTCAAGAGGAAGCTAATGACAAAGGTTGTACCTTCGCCCTCTTTGGATTCCACGTCGATTCTGCCATTGTGACGTTCGACAATGCTTAAGCACAACGGTAGTCCCAGCCCTGTCCCGCGTGTCTTCGTCGTAAAAAACGGTTCGAACAAATGCTTCATCTGTTCCGGCGAAATGCCTACTCCTGAATCGGCAATACGAAGCTCGATTTTGTCGTTTAAGTATCGGGTGCTGATTCGCAAAATACCCTTGTCGCCCATTGCCTCCATCCCATTGCGTGCCAGATTAAGCAATAGCTGCTTAATTTCTCTGTCGTTCAACATGATTAGCGGCAGCTCTTCGCTAAAGCTTACTTCAATTGTCTGCCCCCGCAAATTCGCATCGGCGTTCAGAAGCGGAACAAGCTCATTAATAATTGTATTCAGCGATAACCGCTCCATTGTGAGCGCTCTATTTTGGGCAAGCGACAAAAAATCGCTAATAATCATATTAGCGCGATCAAGCTCTTCCATCACAATTCGAAAATATTCCTGCTGGCTGCTCGGACTTCTCTCCTGAATCAGCTGAACAAAGCCGCGTATGACAGCCATTGGATTTCGAATTTCATGCGTAATGCTTGCCGCCATCTGACCAACAAGGCTAAGCCTCTCCATGCGTCCTACTTCATTTCTGAGCTGGCTTACCTCGGTTACGTCATGCGCTATTAAAGCTGCACCCGCAATCTCATTACTAACCAAGCCTCGAAGCGAGAAGGTTGTTTTTAGCAGCGTTTTTTCACCATCGGTGAATGGGACAAGGGCTGTCTTCGTCCCCTTCAGCGCCTGA
Source organism: Paenibacillus praedii (assembly GCF_049725345.1). Lineage (NCBI taxonomy): Bacteria > Bacillati > Bacillota > Bacilli > Caryophanales > Paenibacillaceae > Paenibacillus > Paenibacillus praedii. The sequence continues at coordinate 63,494 of NZ_JBMWAM010000008.1, forward strand.
TGAAGCATGCTGACGCAAGCAGCGCCATGATCTAGCGTAAATACTTCCTGGTAGGAAGATCCTACCAGCTGTTTTCCTTCGCTATATTCAGATTTCAGGTTAAGCAGCATAGTAGCTAACTCATTAAAATGTGTGATTCTGCCCTCACGATCTACCAGAATGACGGCGAAGGTGGTCTCATCAATAAACTGCTGCAGTTTCTCCACTTCTTTGCGATAATTTGCTGATACGCGTCTAACCTCATCATGAAGCTGCTGTTTCTCCCTTACGCTCTCAATCATGAAAATGCACAGCCAGGTTGCCGTCAAGACAGCCGATACCGCCAGAATAAGTATCAGTGTCATATTGATGTTCCATGTCACATCTCTCCATGTATTGAAGCCAGTAAATATCACAACGAAATAAAGCAAAATGACTGACATGAGAAGCAGAACGCTTCGTTCCTTACGAAGTGCGGAAGCTCGTTGGAATGGACGAATCGCAGCCCATATAAGAGGTATACACCCAATGAATAACAAAAGGAAGCTAATCGTTTCCCAACTGCTGTCAAGCATGGGGATTCGCATCCCGATGTTCAAAAGCGACAATATGGCGAGCGCAGGCTGCCCTCCGTATAATGACCCAATTAAATACGGTATAATTCTGAAATCCAGTTCATAACCAAAAAAATTAGGGGCCGTCAGCATACAAAGCACCATCGAGATACCGCAAAAAACGATCATAAACGACGATGTTCCCTTCCAGCCTTGCTCTTTATCATGCCAAAGCTGAAAGGCGAAGACCGGCATCAAGGATAAAATAAATTGTAACAGCAATTCCTTCAACACGGACGATCGGCTCCCCCTACTCGCGTTTCGAATGCATGCCACATGTGTAGTATCTCTGTTGTCTTACACCGATATCTCGTCTCTTAAACTATTAATTCGATTAAAACATAAACGACATGTTTTTACAATTGTCTCTCTAACCAATCTATTATTTCCAAAATGGCCTGTTCGCCTTGGACATCATTATGAAGCTCGTGGTAGCCGCCCTCCCATAACCTCCATTCGCACTGACGGCCTAGCCGATCGGCCAATTGGCGGCTTGCTTCAAATGAAGTAATTCTGTCCGTAGAGCCGTGAAGGAGCAGCATCGGCACCTGGAGACGATCTGCATGAGCGAGTGCCCATTCGCCTCCGGCTCCGACTTCAATATAGGTTCGAAGCGTAGTATTCGTATGGGAAAAAGGATCGTCCTTAATCGGAGATGCCTTCGCATAGCCTGGCCGGAATAAATCCTCTGGCTTCAGGCCGGTTTGCAGCTGTAACATCGGCATCCATTTCACGAGCCTTCGGCCGATCCAATCCATCCCCTGGTTTGGCTTGAACGCCAGCCGCAGCCACGGACTTGTAAGGATCAGTCCTCTAATCGGCGGCTTGAAACGCAGCGCACAGTTCAGAGCCACATTCCCGCCCATGCTGTGACCGTACAGAAAGACAGGCACGCCAGGATGCCTCTGGCCCGCAGCTTCTATGATGCGAGCCGCGTCACTCGCTGCCGCTTCCAACGAAAGCAGATGGCCGCGTTTGCCCGATGAGCGCCCATGGCCATGCTGATCAAATGCGATCAGCGCAAAGCCCGCCTCCGTCATATGCTCGGCTACATGACCATAACGGTCGCCATGCTCTCCCAACCCATGCAAGAGGCATACCACCGCCCTCACCTCACGATCCAGCGGCCTCCATTCTCTAACAAATAACACGGCATCCTCAGTTCCGCTAAATTCCCATTCTTTCCGTTGCATTTGCATAAAAACACCGCCTTTCTTTTGTGGTATGATATTCTTACTACTAATATAGCAGGTCAGGTGGATATGGATGCAATATGATGCAATTGTAATTGGCGGAGGCTCCGCTGGATTAATGGCCAGCATTGCCGCCAGCAAGCATGGAGCAAACGTGCTGCTGCTTGATAAAGGTGATAAATTAGGCCGCAAGCTCGGCATTTCGGGCGGCGGCAGATGTAATGTAACGAATAACAAGGAGCTGGACGAGCTAATCCGTCATATTCCCGGCAACGGGCGGTTTCTGCACAGCAGCTTCTCTAACTTCAATAACAAAGATATTATTTCTTTCTTTGAGAAGCTTGGCATTGCGTTGAAGGAAGAGGATAACGGACGCATGTTCCCGGTGTCCGACAAAGCCAAAACGGTAGTCGACACACTCATCAATCAAGTTCGCAAGCAAGGTGTAAAGATTATGCTGAATGCTCCCGTTGATCATATGATGTTTTCGAATGGAAAAGTCGCGGGGGTCCGCTTAAAATCAGGCGATATTTATAGAGCAGAAAGCGTTATTGTTGCTGTAGGCGGCAAATCCGTACCGCAGACCGGATCTACCGGCGACGGCTATGCCTGGGCCGAGAAAGCAGGACATACGATAACCGAGCTGTTCCCGACTGAGGTGCCGCTGACCTCGAACGAGCCTTTCATAACGAGCAAGGAGCTGCAAGGACTCTCTCTTAGAGATGTCACCCTCTCCGTCTGGAGCCCGAAAGGGAAGAAGCTGATCGAGCACCGGGGCGACATGCTCTTCACCCACTTCGGTATATCCGGCCCTATCGCGCTCAGGTGCAGCCAATTTGTCGTAAAAGCCTTGAAGCAATTCGCCGCTGGCAACATAGAGGCAGCCGTTGATTTAATGCCGGATAAGAGCAAGGACGAGGTTTATCTCGAGACGCTTAGACTTGCAGAGCTTGATGCCAAGAAGACAATTAAAAATGTGTTGAAGAGCTATTTGCCCGAGAAAATGATACCAATCCTTCTTCAGAAATCCGGTTTGCCGGAGCACCTTACTTACGATAATATTCCAAAGCAGGACTGGTTAGCGCTGTCGTTGCTGATCAAGCATTTTCCAATTAGAGTTTATGGCACATTATCAATTGAGGATGCGTTCGTAACTGGAGGCGGTATTAATCTGAAGGAAATAGATCCGAAGACGATGCAATCGAAGCTGATGGATGGACTGTATTTTTGCGGGGAAATTCTTGATATACATGGCTACACCGGCGGCTACAATATTACGGCAGCCTTCTCAACAGGTTACACCGCTGGCCAGCACGCCGTGCAGAAATAAGACGAGGCTGTTCTGATGTCAATTGACAAAGGGACAGCCTCATTGTGTTTTTATGCTCCTGCTGCCCTAAATATGCACATCACCAGAGAAACGGTCATACGTCCCCGAATCAGGTAAAAACTCATCCTGGTTTTCATCATCTTCATCACGATTATGCAGGCCTTCCTGCTCCTCAGGCCCGCCAAAGTTTGACAGCCAATCCTCGTTGACCATATGTGCCGGGATCGGTATCGCATCCAGCGCATAGGCACTGTCCGTCAGCGTATTGTCTGCGATTTGAGTCTGCTCGACAAGCTGTCCGCCATGCGATTGTGCAATTTCGAGCGCCGAGGTCAGGTCACTGCCCGCCAAATGCACATGCATGCGGCTTCCATCATGGAGAACGGTCTCATAACCAAGCTCCTGAAGCGTCTCGCAGGCAAGCGCAGCACTCTGGGCATCATTAAAGTCAAACAGCAGCGCAGAATTATAAGACATCTCTACTCCTCCTTTCAGCTTTTTGTATAGCATGCCAAATTTGGCGAAAATCATGTTAAGCGTATTGAACACGGCGTCTAAATAATAGAAAAAGAGCTGTCGCCCTCCCGAGAGGATAACAGCTCTTTCTTTCTATAGGGGGATTAACCGCGATAAGGCGCAATCGCCTCATTCAGACTGCGTGTTTGCTCATAAACCTGCTGGTACACTTTAAAAATGCCTTCATACGCTGCCACTGCTTCAGGCTGCGGCTTATAGGAATCCGCATGCTTCACGAATTTGTCCGCGCATGCTTCGAGGCTGTCGAACCAGCCAGCACCATAAGCAGCTAGCATTGCGGCGCCAAGACCTGGCCCCTGCTCGTTCTCGAGCGCCACGACAGTCGCGTTGAAAATATCCGCCTGCATTTGCAGCCAAACCGGATTTTGCGCGCCTCCCCCGATCGATATAATAGTATCGACCGTCTTTCCGGCACGGCGGAACATATCAACCGACTCGTTGAGCGAGAAGGTGATGCCCTCCATTACCGCGCGCGCAAAGTGGATACGTTCATGCGAGCCGTCTACACCAATGAAGCTTGCGCGGATGACGGAGTCGGCATGCGGCGTACGCTCGCCTACGAGGTAAGGCGTAAACAGAAGACCGCCTGCTCCAGGCTGTACGTCGCCTACTCCATCGAGCAATTGATCAAAAGACTCGTTCGGCGCGAACGTCTTCTTGAACCAGCTAAGGCTGTAGCCAGCTGCAAGCGTAACGCCCATGACGTAGAAGGAATCCTCCTTGCCATGGTTGAAGAAATGCACCTTGCCGGCAAAATCCTTCGATTTGTCATTCTCATAGGAGAGAATAACGCCCGAGGTACCGATGCTGCAAAGCGTCAAGCCTTCGGACAATATGCCTGATCCGATCGCTCCGCATGCATTATCCGCTCCGCCGGCGAATACCTTTGTCGAAGCAGGCAGGCCAGCGCGCTCAGAAATATTCGGCAGTATTGTTCCAACGAGACCGTGCGACTCTACCAGTGGAGGGCAGAAGCCAGCCGGAAGCTCGAACGCTTTCAGCACGTCTTCGCTCCATTTCTTGCCCGCCACATCCAGCAGCAGTGTTCCTGCCGCATCGGAATAGTCCATATGAAGCTCGCCGGTAAGACGGTAACGCAGGTAATCCTTTGGAAGTAGGAACAGCTTTGCCTTCGCGAAAGCTTCCGGCTCATGCTTGCGTACCCATAATATCTTCGGAAGCGTGAAGCCCTCTAAAGCAGGATTGCGCGTAATGCTTAGCAGCTTATCGCCAAGCGTATGCTCGATTTCGCGGCATTGCTCGGTCGTGCGGGTATCGTTCCACAATATCGCATTGCGGACCGGATTACCTTCGCTATCCAGCAGCACAAGACCGTGCATCTGACCGGAAAAGCTGATCCCTTCGATAGTTGCGGTGTTAATACCTGCTGTTGAAGCAAGCTCTCTTAATGCTTCAATTGTAGCACCCACCCAGTCATCCGACCTTTGCTCGCTCCAGCCGGAATGCTCGTGGAACAGGGGGTAGCTGCGCGATGCTTCTGCAGCTACCGTACCATTACGGTCAACGAGCAGCGCTTTGACCGCGCTCGTTCCTAAATCTATTCCAATAACGTAGCTCATTTCGTACAGAACCTCCTAACTTAAACGCTGAAAATAACTTCGCTAAGCATGAGGCGGATACGCTCTTGGCGTCCGGACTCGTTCTTGATCGCGTTGTTTTGAAGCGCATATTGCTCAAGCGATGCAAGCGTCGCTTTGCCGGACACGATTTCCGCGCCGATGCCCTCTTTGAAGCTGCGGTAGCGGTTATCAACGATATTATCCAAAATTTTCTCGTCGATCAATTTCGCTGCCGCTTTTAGTCCCCAAGCGAAGCTGTCCATACCAGCAATATGAGCAAGGAACAAATCATCTGCCTCGAATGAAGCACGGCGAACCTTCGCATCGAAGTTCACGCCGCCGCGGCCGATGCCGCCAGCTTTAAGCACTTCAAACATAGTCAGTGTAGTCGAGTAAAGGTCTGTAGGGAACTCATCTGTATCCCAGCCAAGAAGCAGGTCGCCTTGGTTCGCATCAAGAGATCCCAGCATGCCGTTAATTGCTGCCGTGCGAATTTCGTGCTCGAACGTATGACCAGCAAGCGTGGCATGGTTCGCTTCAAGATTCAGCTTGAAGTGGTCCTTCAAGCCATATTTTTGCAAGAAAGAAATCGTTGTAGCCGCATCGTAGTCGTATTGGTGCTTCGTTGGCTCCTTTGGCTTAGGCTCGATCAGGAATTGAGCGTCAAAGCCGATTTCCTTCGCGTAAGCGATCGCCATGTGGTATAAACGGGCCAGATTGTCGAGCTCGAAGCCCATATCCGTGTTCAGAAGCGTCTCATAGCCCTCACGGCCGCCCCAGAATACATAGTTTTCTGCGCCAAGCTCTTTACCAACCTCAAGACCTTTTTTCAATTGCGCGCCAGCGTATGCATAGACATCGGCGTTGCAAGTCGTTCCAGCACCGTGTACGAAACGTGGGTTCGAGAACATATTAACCGTGTTCCAAAGCAGCTTTTTGCCGGAGGCTTTCATATTGTCCTTCAGCATAGCTACGATGACATCAAGGTTTTTATTCGTTTCTTGCAAGGTGTCTCCTTCTGGCGCAATGTCCACATCGTGAAAGGCGTAGAAAGGAACATTCAATTTGTTCAGAAATTCGAAGTTGGCTTCAACGCGCGCTTTCGCGCGGTCAAGGCCGCTATATTGATCCCATCCGCGAACCATTGTGGCTGTACCGAACGGGTCTGTACCATTAGCGTTAAACGTATGCCAGTAAGCAACCGCGAAGCGAAGATGCTCTTCCATTGTTTTGCCCAAAACGACTTGCTTTGGATCGTAGTGCTTAAATGCAAAAGGATTGTCCGAGCCTTTACCTTCAAATTGGATTGCGCCGATGTTTTTGAAATAACTCATAATAACATAATCCTCCTTCACGGAATTCGATAATTTTATTAGTTTTACAAGACCGAATAAGTTATGTAAGCGATCTTATAGTGACAGAATAACACGAGAAAACTTAGTTTGTCTACTAAACAAACTAAGTTTTTTATGATAAAGTAGAGAAATCATATCCATGCTATAATGTTCGTTAATGCGACTGGACGGAGGCCTTCTTTTGAAATTAAAAACAACCGGAGATTTAGCGCTAATCAAAAAAATGAACACTTCCATCGTGCTTGAAGCGGTGATTAAGCATGCTCCGCTGTCGCGGGCGCAAATATCCGAGCTTACCGGACTTAATAAAGCGACCGTGTCCAGTCTTGTTCAAGACCTAATTGACAGCGACCTCGTGCTCGAAATCGGACCTGGGCAATCGAGCGGCGGGCGCAAGCCGGTAATGCTCCTCTTTAAAGGAACAGCAGGCTATGCGATCGGCATCGATCTGGGCGTTAACTATATACGTGGTCAGCTTGTAGACTTGGAGGGCAATGTTATTGCGGAGCAGCAACGCAGCTTGAAGCAGCATGACGCGGCGTTTGCGCTAGAGCAGCTGTCTGAGTGTATTGAACGCTTGATGAACGGAGCGCCTGAAAGCTCCTATGGCATCGTCGGCATCGGCGTCGGGGTGCCGGGTATTGTAGATGATCGCGGCGCTATTCTGTTTGCTCCGAATCTGAGATGGCGAAATATAGAGCTGCAGCGGCAGCTGGAGGAACGCTTCGGCGTGCCGGTTACGATCGACAACGAAGCGAACGCTGGCGCGCAGGGCGAGCAGAAGTACGGTGCCGGCCGCGGAATTCCGAATCAAATTTACGTTAGCGTCGGGATCGGAATCGGGACCGGGATTATTTTAAACAAGGAGCTTTATAAAGGGGCATCCGGCTTCTCGGGCGAGCTGGGACATCTGTCGATCGAGTATGACGGGAAGCCGTGCAGCTGTGGCAACCGGGGCTGCTGGGAGCTTTATGCATCGGAAAATGCGCTGCTTGAGCAGGCTGTGGAGCTTGGTTTCGACAGTCTGGAAGGGCTCTTGGACGCCGCTTCGGCCGGCGATGAGCGCGTGCGGGAGCTCATCCGGTCAATCGGAGACTATTTAGGCGCTGGAATTGCAAATATCGTCAACGTGTTCAATCCGAACGTTGTCATCATCGGCAACCGGATGAGCCTTGCCGCGCCGTGGCTTGAGCCTGCTGTACAGGCCGCAGTCGATCGGCGCACGCTGCCGTATCACCGCGAGCGGATGCAAATTATGTTCGCCGAGCTGCAGGAGCAATCGGCCGTTCGAGGCGCGGCGTATTACGCGATCAGCAAGTTTTTTGTGAAGATCAAGAGTGGGCAGTGATTTATGAAATGTACGGCTCCACTGAACCATCAGAATGATATACTTTTATAGTTACAAAAATCGAAACGTCTCCTGCTTACCACTAATACAAAAAATGAGGCAGGCTCGAATGGGAATGAGCCAAGCCTCGTTTTTTTCTTCTTACAACCCTTATTGAACCCTGTGTACGCCTACGATTTCTAACGTCTGGCCATCGATCGTCACTTCAGCAATCACTGTTCTGACCGTTCCGTTATTGTAGTAAGCCGTGAAAGTAAAGGTAAGCCTTCCCCTTGCCAGCTGCGTAAAAGAAGCATCCCACAGCTCGCCGCTCCAGCTTGTTTTAGAAGAGCTTGCCGGAACTAACGATGCTGTGTAAGCGCCCATTTGCACCTCAACCCGGTCCGCTTTTGTAGCCGTTCCCGTTAGAGTCGTATCCGCTACGAGTACAAACTTCTCTCCAGCCCAGAATACCGAAAAACCGCGCGGAGAATTCTCATCTCCTGATGTTTTCAAATTATAGGCTTTGCGGTGCTGATCCCACAGCTCGGTATGCATCACATATCCTGCAACCCCGAGTGAGCGCACCTGTACCGATTTGGTCACGACAACCGGATCGGCAATGCCGTCGCTTACCGTCAAACGCATGCTCCATATTCCTGTCTCGGACATCCTTAATGATGGTCCTCTGACCGGATAATCCGGGCCATTTAACGTATAGGAAAAGCTTTTCTTCACTCCTGCAGGGTTCGTCAGCTCATAAGTGACAGCAACCGTACTCCCGTCGGGATCATCCACCTCCGAAGTAAAAGTGACCGTATCCCCTTCATAAATTGGCATTGGCAGCCAATCAAAATCCGCAGTTGGCGGTCGATTCGTGTAGAAATAGATATAGGCATAGCTCCCCTCATTGCCTGCGATATCATCATCCAGAATAGTCAGCCTATATTGCTGTCCCGGAATTAGACCTGTTACCCGATAAGACTGCCTGGTCAGCGCCAGCGGCACACTATACTCGGCTGATCCATCGCCGTTCAGATCGATATTCGTCACGCTCCCGTTCGTGTTCACCTTTTGCAAATAGAAGGTTCTTGAAGCGTGTCCCGACGAGGGCGCAGCATCGCTGAACGCATTGAATGTTACCTTTACAGCCGTCGGCTCAATCTCCAGCTGCTCAACGACATCGGCGGGCTTGATGGTGTCTACGAAGAAAAATCCGTTGCTGGAATACGGCCCCCATGCAAAACGGTCCGCTGCCCTTGCCCTCCAGTAATGCAGCCCTTCCGCAAGAGCGGAAGGCGCATAGCTTGCTAACGCTGTGGCCGTGTTTGTATCTGCTGCCATTGCGCCGTCAACTGCCCGATATACTTCATAATCAATGGCGGTAATCGGGTGATTCTCCGGATCAATGGTAAACACGCGAAGAAGCGGCCGGTTGCTGTTCGTATAAATCGGATTGGTGGCATCCAGACCGTTATAGGAGAGCAAGTGGGTGTTAGGAGCACGGTTTATTAGAAAATAACGAATATTGCTTAGATTAGACCATACGCCCTTAGAGTAGACTTGGCCTTGCACCCGTACTACCCGTCCGGGAACGATACTGTTAGGCAGCATGGCATAATTTAACGCTGCGCCTTCGTGTTCAATATGAAGGGCAATTTCATTCGTGTCCACATAGGTAAATGTTAAACGATACATCTCCTGCGGATCGTTCTCTGCATCTGCATAGGTCCATGTAATCGTTGGCTCTTTTATTAAAACGGTTGGTGTGGTTGCAGTCGTTCCACCAGGATACGTAATGGTCATAACTGGCTTAATTTGGTTGATTGGCGGCAACGAATCCTTGTACACGATACTCTGTCCCCAATACGACCATGCGCCATGTATATCCCTTACTTGCTCCTGCACGATCAGCTCTACACCAGGGCGATTATAGAATTGCCGTTTGCCTGTTGTCCAAGTCGTTTCGTCTGCCCAGCGTGTGCGGAACAGCCTGTCCGAAAGAATATGCGCAATATCCGGATCGTAGGAAGCGTCATGCGTTTCATAATCGAGCGCTTCACCTTCCGCGAAAACTCTTCCAGTAAAGCGAACATCCGGCATCGCAACTGGTCTTCGATGAACATAGAGCAGCTTTTCTACGGGCTCCGACCATTTACGATAAGCAGGCAATCCAGGATTATCTTCTGCTTTAAACGTAATCGAGTACACGCCTGGCTTTTCGAGTGCATTGATCGTGCTGCTGAAGGATTGGCCATGATACATGCTTAACCCTTCCGGATTTTCAAAGAAGTTTGGATTATGGCTGTAGCTCCATTGCTCTGCTGCCATCAGGTCACTCTCAATATCCTTGAAGATTTTATCGTAGAGAACTGGATCATTGACGAGAACCGATTCGTAAACCTCTTCTGTGTACGTATCGCCATAATTATTTTTCTTTACCTTGCTGAAGGTTGCTTGCGGCTGGCCCAAGGACATAATCCCTGCTGCTCCCTTTAGAAAAGTTGTGTCTACTGCTTCAAGCTTTTTCACATTGTTGATAAACACTCGTAAAGTCCCATTTACCGATTCAACCTTTACTGTATAAGGTGTGAATGAAGCTCGTGGCTGTGTAATGGATTTCAGTTCTGTTTTTAAACCATTAACAACTCGGAATAAAATTAATTTGTTTTTTTCCCACTCTACCGAGTACATGTTCTTTTCGTTTTGAATGTTCAACGCTGTTCCTATTGTTTTGGCGTTTTCAAGGTTATTCACGCTAACATCAAACTCAAAATTATAGTTCTTCATGACGCTGCCAGCGTCATAGAGAAGTCCTGCCCAATGATCATCCACAATCTCTACCGATTCAGGATCAATTACTTTAGGATATACACTCGATGTCCCATTTAAGGCCGTTGGAGAAACAAAAGGAACGACTGTATTATTATTATTCACCCTATAAAAGAAATAAAGCGATCCATCTGGCAAGATAGATGAGCTTGTCATATTCGTCGAATTCGACCATCCGCCTCCAGAGGTGTTCGGATATGTTTTACTCACTACGGTCCTGATATAGTTGGTGCTTGTCCCCCCTGCCCACACCGTACTCGTTAATGCCGCATACAAATTTCCATTATCATAGAAGCCCATAGTTGGAAATGCGATTCGGCCATTTGGCAGTTGATAAAGACGATAGTTGCCTGCTTTGTTGCCATTTGTGTTTTGGCCCTGTATCGGAGATCCTTCATGGTTAAAGAGATAGTCGCCGTAATTTACTTTCGTCGTAGCGTACACCGATCCATCAGGACGAACGATCGGTGTTGCAATTCCGAATCTATCATCATTATCAAAAAGTAAAGATCCTGCATCCCAAGTTTCCATATTAGCGCTGCGATGTAAGCTTAGGCTCGTGTCAGTAGTGCGTATCGTAGTCAGCTTGGATGAAAATCTTTTATTATTGGACGATTGTGCAGAGGTTGCCACGTAAATAAATTGACCGTCATTGGATACGACAGGATAAGAAACATCTGTGGCGCCGCCTATATCAATATAACTGATGACACCGTTATTTCTTGCTCTGACGACCCAGCCGGTATCGGGACCGTACACACCTTCAGTTGCGCTATACGAAGCTACCAGATCGCCGTTCGTATTTATGGTCGCTTTTAATTGCTCATAGAACAAAGGCGCATAAACCTCTAATGCTCCGGGTGAATTCCATACTACAGCCCGATTCAATAAATCATATTTCACAAAAAGCAGTTGAATATACGAATCGATGCGAATCGATGCGATAACATACAAGTATCTCCCGTCTGCCGATACCTCGCTGTAACGCAGGCCCGGATTCGAGCTGAAAGGCAGTGTATGCGTTTGTGTTGATTCGCCATTTTTATTTATGACTTTGACTTCGAGACTAGAAGCAGTGGATAAAAAGTAATAAAAATTTTCTTTTTTATCGATTTGTCTATAGGTATACCCCTCTTTGTTGATCACAAAACTCCTATTCGCTGCACCGGTCACGGCATTTCGTTCAGTGATGGTATCGCTTGCCGTACTCTCGCTGATCGTGTACATTCTATGCCCTGCAAAGACAGCTTCAATGAGCTTGTCGGGACTTCGCCAAAGGTTTTGAGGCGTTAGATCCGAAGCCTGATCATAAAGCGATCGCGCATTAGAGCCTTGCCCCATATTGGGATAACTAATTTTAAAATCTGCTAAAATGGCGTTTTTAGTGGAAATGGCATTCGAATCCGCCTTCCAGCCAATTTTGCTTGCTGTGCCGCCGATATACGGTTTTTTTGCAGTCCAAGAACGAAAAATGGATTCAGGAGTATAGGCAGTAATAGGGGGTGCGCTATCCTCTCCTTGATCCGGCTGCTGAATGACACCAGAGACATTAAAATTCGTCTGTGGCGCATGGTTTAGGATGTTGGTTACAACAGGGGGTGAATTCCCTTGCTGTCCGTAGTGCTCAGTAACGGTTGCTTTGTACTGGCGCTTGCCGACTGTAGGATAATTCTCGATTTTATGCGTCCACTTAAAATCGCCATCATATAGCGTTGTCCAAGCCTCTTCATCAAAATTACCATCATCGTCTTGATCGTAACGTTCTTCTAGCAGCAAGTGCTGCAGGATGTCACCGTCAGGACTATCGGCTTGCATATAAAGCGTTAAAAAGCTGTTCCGATAAGCTTCTTCAGGAGCAATTACAGTAAGCGTTGGCGGCAAGTCAGGAACAACCTCCATTTGGAGTGTACCCCACTCACTAATACGCCCTTCCGAATCGTGTACCTTGCCTTCGATGCTGTACTTGCCAAGTTCCATCGGAGCTTTATCTGGCCAAGCAGCGGTATATGTATGATTCGATATTAGTTTGTGGCGGATCTCTGATTTTGTAAAATCAATGGTTACGCCGCGGTCTGCGAGTGGTGTGTATGAGTTAAGCAAATGATGTGGAAACGGAAAATCCCTTCCTTGTATAACCCGTGTTATACCCGTGACAACCGCTACTGGTTTAGGGTCAATAACCTCTAAATAAGCGGTTTCCTTGCCTGTCAGCGCTCCATTATAGCCCGTAAACTCCGCTCTATAAATACCAGGCTCTGTAAATGTAATATCAGGATAAGCAAAATCAGTTCGATTTGATAATACGTCTTCCAGGTTTCCACTGAATACCCACGAATGGGTTTCAACACCATCACTATTATTTTTTAATGAAGATTTCTCTCCTGTAATAATGCGGGGTGGATCAAATTCAATGTCTAAGCGAATGGCTGGATCAGGAAGAATAACAACTTCAGGTTCGACCTTAATTTTCAGTTGGGCCCACTCTGACCATCTATTTGCACTGTTCATCACGCGCAGCTTAATGAGATAGTCGCCTGTCTGCACAAAATCAGTCATGCTCGGCTTTCCAGTGGATAATGTACCTTCCGGCGGTGTGTACTGCCATTCTTTCACCGTAATTGCTTCTCCACCTGGGGAGTAAGATAATTCATCATTGAGTTGAGGGTCGGACAAGGGTTGAATTGTAATTTCAGGTTCAGTTCGGTGATCGCCATCGAAGTGGCTAATAATTGCGATGGGGGAGGTTGGTTCGTTTTTTCTGTTAAATGCGATTTGAAAGGGCTTGGTGTTGTTATCTTCGTTTGACTCTTTGACGGCTAGGCCGAAGTCTGTCATGGCTATGAAACTTTTTATTCCCGTTGTGTTGGACGTGACATTGACAGTAACAGTCTTGATTTGATTTGGAGGCAAATTGGTGATTACTTCTGATTTGATATTGGTTCCTACGATGCCGACAGTGAAGGGGCCGCTGTTTTCTTGGCCTCGATTCTCTGTTGTGATTTTCACAGGTACGGAATCCCCTACCAAAGCATCAGGTGCATTAACTATTGTTTTAATGATAAGGTCGGGTTCTTCCTTTATTTCAATTTTTTTGAGTGGTGGAATAATAAACATTTCGTACCACCAAGAACCGTCAGGCTGCCATATGTTCCACATCTGCACAACGCCCGGACTAAAGTCTGTTGGTCTTTGCTGGATGATCGCGTAGTCAAGTAACGTATCTCCAGTCCAATTTGGATCTTTACGTTTATTATAGCTTTCTAAAAAAGTAGCTGATTCTTTATATGGGTCAACCATTTTTTCAAGCCAGCCTGCTGCTGCTGGATTGCTACTTAAAGCGAATGATGGATCTATGCCTTTTAAAAAACCAGTCACTTCTTTCCATGGTTCTTTAACCCAATTTTTAGCTACATGTAAGGTTGCACGTGAGTCACTCGGGAACATCCAGTTTCTAAAAAGTGAGCCAGTTTCATCCCAGCCAAGATAACGCCATTGCCCCACGCCAGCATTAAAGTCATTTCCAGACAATCTTTCAACTTCTAAAGGAGAACCATAAACAACTGTGGCTTTTCCAATATTACATTTATTAAGTAGAAAGCCAATGTTTAATTCCTTGCTTCCATTTGTTGTTGGAATATCATTTTGCTCTATTAATTTTTGAGCTTTTAAATTTTCAGCTTCGGTAAAAGTACCGGGCATTCCGCAATCTGCTCTCCCAGCAGCATTAATCTCTTTATGAATTGGAATAGATGAGATTAGAAGTACTAAAGTTAAAACAAGTAAGAGGTTTTTTTTCATTGACCGTTGCAACTCGTTCACTCCCCGATCCAAATAACCGCACCTTTATTACTATTTGGTTTATAGGCTTTGAAACTAATACCGTCATACATTGTAGAAATAAAATTTCGGCCTTCTACAAACTTCATTCCATCAACCTTGATATAACTACTGTATGCTTTTTCATAAGATTTTGGATAATAGTTTTTTAGAATGTCTTTAACTAAAGCTTTATTATCTGCGGAAGAATCAAATAGGTTAACGTAAGTTGTGTTCCTAGCAGCGTCATATTCAATTCCAAGAGTGTTATCCTCAAAAACATCTGTACCCTTTTGGTTAATTAACACTATTTGATTCCTTCCATAAGTCGTATTTCCCTTAAAACTAGGAAGCGACTGAATCATTGTATTCAACTGTTCTTTCGTTTTCGGATAAGCCACCGGCTTACCTATCTTCACTGTCAACGTGTTCGAAATCATCACAACCGCCTCAGCACGAGTTGCGTTTTTATCGCCGCCCATCGTGCCGTCTGGGTAGCCCTTCATGATTTCCAGCTGTTTCGCCACAGCCAGATAGCCGGACTTCACGACTTCTGCGTCTTTGCCGAGAGCGCGTATGGTCATGCGAGCGATTTCTTCGCGTGTAATTTTGCGGTTAGGCTCGAAATTGGCATCAGCATATTCGTCAACATTAATAATCGACTGCTTCAAGCCAGTTGCAATGTGGGCACGATACCAGCCGGCATCATCCTCAAACGGCGTATCCGTGTTCTCTACTTTATACTTCAAGGCTACAACCAGCGATTTCAAAAACTCGGCACGAGTTATGTTTTCATTCGGTTTAAAGCTCGTTGCACTGTAGCCATTAATCCAGCCTTGATTAACGGCCTTATCAATATCTGCTTTCGCCCAATGGGACTTCGTATCTGTAAAAGCAGCAGACGAAGCCGTTTGAGCAGTCATTAGCATGGAGACCATCAAGGCTAACATGATAAATATTTTCCCTGTTTTTTTCATTCTAAACCTCTCCCGTTTCAATTTTTCCTGCCTTTACAATTCTTGCAAAAAGCTGCTGTTTCCTTCTTTTGAGTGAGTCTTCTTACATCATTTTCTTATTTTCGACAACATCCCCTTCCACTCCAGCACGCCGCTCCCCCAGCGACACAACCGAAACAACACAAAAAAACACGCCTCTCCCCTCCTGCGAGGGTATAAGCGTGCTTCGCTACACTTCGTTTCAACTAAATAAATGTTACTTCACGACTATTATTCTGTCAATATATACTAGTTAACTTATTTACTCGAACCCATAGCAAGCTCAGAAGAGCAGCCCTCTTCCTCGGATGCTAGCGGCTTATACTTGAACAACGGAATGAGCAGCAGCATGCCTGCAAACATGATTAGTCCGGCTGTGCAATAGATCCCAACAAGCGGGAACACCTTCTTAAGCTGTCCGGCAACGAGCGTCATGATAACCATCGTCCCCATGAACATTGGCGTAAGCACGCCGTTCACCCGTCCAATGAAAGATTCTTTCGTCCATTGCAAAATCATGGTGCTAATTCCGATTTGAATCATCGGGAAACCAAGCCCGCTTATAAACTGGAGCACGAGGGTAAGTGGAATACTCGTTGACAAGCCTACTCCGATCATGCAGAGTGAGCTGAGCAGAAATCCAAGGGCAAGCAGCTTCTGAGGAGGAACCTTTTTGGCTACCGCCATGACAACGCCGCCTCCAACAAGCATCGCCACTCCATTCACCATCAACATGAATTGCAAAAATTCCTTAGGCTGGCCAAGCCGCTCCAATACAATGAACAGGCCTAGCGTTTGCGCAATGCCGACTGCTATCCCGGCTAACGCGAAGGTCGCTCCTAATGATTTCAGCACCGGACTGCGATATACATAACCAAACCCGTCCTTAAGGTCCTTCCAAAACCTCTGATCGGCGGCCTGCTCTGTTCTTTCGACTTCGCGATCTGAAGGAATCCTGAACAATACGACAGCAGATAATAAAAAAGCGACACCCATCACAGCGATAGATATCTCAATGCCGAACCTTTGATACGAAATAACGCCTAACGATGGTCCAAGCACCATAAAGATCGCGATCAGCGATTGGAACATTGCCATTGCCGACTGCAGCTGTTCGGCAGGGATATATTGCTTGAATAGCTTCATCGCCGAAGGCTGTGAGAACTGCGACAAAATAGCTGAAACGAACGTTGCAAAATAAACCATATGCCACGAGCCGTAATGCAGCGTTATAAGTACGACAAACACGGAAATAGCGGATAAAAAATCACACCAAATCATGGTCAAGCGCGGCTTCCAACGGTCCGCAAATGTCCCGCCGATAAATGAAAATATGAATATCGGCAAAAATTCGACAAAGCCCATCAGGCCAATTGCGAACGAATCCTCGTTCGTCTTGTCGGTGACATACATTAGAATCGCGAAGTTACGCACCCAAATCCCGATTTGCAGCAATACATTCGATAACAAAATCGTTTGAAAAAACGTGTTGCGGAACAAGCTCCCGCCCACTCCTTTTATAGCCTCAGCAGACATTGCAAATGGCACTCTCCCCTAGCGTAAACGGCTGACCCCCATTGTTTGCGGCTCAGCACCCGTTTCACCATCGTATTATTGTTCCTGCTATTCCCTGAGAGGAGATGGTAGCCCTTTCGCCATATGGCTGCAGCTTCTCTATCCACTTCTCTTTTAAAACCGCGACCTCCCTATTGTACTGACGCACCATGTCAGCCGGCTTACGCCCTCCGTATCAAAAATATCTTTATAATCATACCGGACCTGATGATCGAATTTAACGGTCTCGAGAACGAGATAATAAAATTTTCGCTACGTTCATGGTGAAAGCTTTCTCCATCCTCGAAACGCCCACCGCAAAAAAAGACAGCCGCCTGCAGGAATACCTACAAGCAGCTCTCCTTTCCTTACGAGTGCTGTTTACTCCGATTCCCTTTGATCCTTCGGCAGCAGGATAGCAAGCAGTCCGATCAGCGGCAAAACGCTGCACAAAGCCATTACGAAGCTAAGCGTAGTTGCATCCGCCATGTAACCAAGAACGACCGCACCCAAACCGCCCATACCGAAAGCAAGTCCGGTAATAAGCCCCGACGCCGTTCCGACCTTCCCCGGCATGAGCTCCTGTGCATAAACAACGCTTACCGAAAATCCTGATTGCAGGATAAAGCCCAGCACGACGATTAACGGATATACCCATGCCAGCGGCAGATGCGGCAGCATGAGCGCGAATGGAGCAGCGCCAAGAATCGAGATGAGCATCATTTTTTTGCGGCCGATCCGATCTGCCAGCATGCCACCTAGGAACGTCCCGGCAACACCTGCCGCAAGGAACAGAAACAACGGCACCTGAGCGGCCTTTATCGATATCCCATACGCTTCCACGACATAAAACTGATAAAAGTTTCCAATAGCCGCAGCATACCAGGAACGCGCGAAGACGATTGCAACCAGAATGGCAATCGCAAATGCGGCGATTTTGGGCGCAAGCTCGGGCTTCGCGCCGCCTGCCGCCTTCTTCTGCTGCATTCGGCCGTTATGTATAGCAAGCTGCGTTCTATACCAAGGCACGACCTTCATGAGAATGGCAATCGCGGTCGCCGCCAGCGCCACGCCCCATATGGCACCTTTTTGACCGAATGGAATGAAAATCGCCATCGTCATAAGCGGCCCCAGCATATGTCCAAAATTGCCCCCGACCTGATAGATCGATTGGGAGAATGCGCGCCGGTTGCCCGCTGCCAAATGGACCACTCGTGAGCCTTCGGGATGGAACACGGCTGAGCCTATCCCTACGCATACGACGGAAAGCAGCAAGAGATAATAATTCGGTGCAAAAGCAAGTCCAATCATCCCCAGCATGCTGGAGAACATCCCGACCGGAAGCATCCAAGGAGCTGGTCTTTTGTCCGAAATGAGTCCAACGAAAGGCTGCATTACGGACGAGGTCATATTCAGCGTAAATGCAATCCAGCCGATCTGAGCAAGACTAAGCTTTAAGGAATCCTTAAGAACGGGAAATAAGGCCGTTACGACCGATTGCATCATATCGTTTATCAGATGAACTGAGCTAATAGCGACTAGAATGGCATAAACCGTTGCCGATTTCATAGTTTCGGACTTCGCATTTGCGGTCGAAAGCGGTGTTGACATTTAACAGGACCTGCCTTTCGCTTTTCCAAAAAAAATTATTCCTGTTCGATCCCTTTCAAACGAATGCGGACGTTATTCCCTCGGCCGAACATAATGCATACCGGACTCTTCAACGGAAGAACCGTGCTCGTCGGCGATAGTAGACCGCTCTGGATGTCAACGTTAAATACAACTACAGTCCCCGACTTCTGATGCGCGACGAGCAAATGCCTACCGCCTGGTGCAATGGCAAAATTACGCGGCGACTCGCCGCCGCAATCGATATGCTGGATGAGCGTAAGCTCTCCGCTTGACTGATCCACCTCAAATACGGCCATGCTGTTATGACCGCGATTGGAGCTGTACAAATAACGCCCCGATGGTGCCAGATGAATGTCCGCAGCGTCATTATACCCTACAAATTCTGCAGGCAGCGCCGATACCGCCTTTACAACTGCAAGCGTACCTCGCTCTACGTCTGCCTTCAATATTGTGATCGTCGAATCAAGCTCATTCATCACATAGCCGAAGGGCAGTGAAGGATGAAAAACAAGGTGACGCGGTCCGGCTCCAGGATGCACCTTGCATACACTATGCGGAGTCAGCGTGAGAAGCTGATCATCATACCGGTAAATGACGATCGCATCGATGCCTAAGTCTACTGCGCATACATAGCCGGTGTCCCCCCACGGCGTAATGCAATGAGCATGCGGGGCGTCCTGCCTAGAGGCATTCGGTCCCAGCTCGCCCTCATGCTGCTGAATGGATGCAGCGGCCTCCAACTCGCCGGCTTCCGTTATCGGCAGCAAGGCAACGTTTCCGCCCGAATAATTGGCCGCGAACAGCGCCTTACCCGTGCTATCCATACTTATGTAGCACGGATGCGCTCCATGCGTAAGCGACCGATTGCCGGTCGTACGAAGCAAGCCCGATAATGCATCTATTTCATAGACAGCAATCGCCCCTCCGTCAGCATCACCCGATTGTTCCGTTTCACTAGCTGCAAATAATTGCTTGCCGTTCGGATGGACCGCCAAATAGGAAGCATTTTCTACACCAGTCATCGTCTGAATAATCTCCAGCTGATTCGTAACGCCGTTAAATGTACAAGTATGAATGGTCGCCTCCTCAGCCGATCCATACGATCCTATATAGAGAACTCCACTGTATGCGGGCAATCTGCTGCTCTCATTACTCATTTGCTCCCAACCTTTCCATCTTTTTATCATTAAACAGACCATAGCACATGGTGCAGCAGCAAACAATGGCTTTTTTGTATGAAATACTTCACAAAAGTTATTGTGATATGTTACAATGTAAGCGCTAACAGTTCAGTGATTCACTTTTCTAAAGGGGGAATTAAGATGGTGAATGTAATGTTGAGCGAGCGGAACGTGTATGAGGATTTTGATCTGGAGTCGGATGTGCTCTACTTTAAGGTTGGTGTTCAAGGTCTCGTAAGCTTCCATGGCAGAAACTATAACATAAAGAAGAGAATGACTGCCGAACAGCTCAAAGAACTAACGAACAAAAGCAGCTTCTATCAGATCAGCTCCAATTGTTACATTAACATTGGCAAAATCAAAACAATTGAAGGCGGCACAATCTACTTCGGGTCAGACATTTCTGAATCGAAACGGTTAACCGTGAATCGCCGCAAGCAATACGTGATCGAGCAGCTATTCTCACAACGCTCGGCGAACAAGGATAAGCGAATAATAAGATAATAAACCGAGCCGCTCTTTTTTCGCAAATCGCGAAATGGGGCGGTTGTTTGTTTGGCTTCGCCCTGCTATTCTTAGGTGGAACAGCATCACACCGAAATGCATACGCTCTCATTTTATATGTGCAGCACAATAAGGAGGATTCTTATGACTAAGCAAGGACAAACATTTGAACAAAATTTTCATGATGAGCAGGCCGTTTGGCTGCAATGGGGTGCCTATGAAGCAGTCGTATTGCCTAACGTAGGCGCGAACCTCATCGCCTTCCGCGATAAAGAAAATGATTATACGTTTCTGCGCGAGCCGGCTGCTGAGGAGATGGATAGCTTCAGAGCGAATCCAGGTGTACATGGCATTCCCGTTCTATTCCCACCTAACCGTTATGAGGACGGCGTATTCACCTGGAATGGCCGGAAATATACCTTCCCGGTAAATGAAGAAAAGACCGGCAACCATTTGCACGGATTTTTCCACACCGCAGCATGGAGCGTAGAGGATTTCAGGACGAACAATACGGAAAGCTATGTATCTCTCAAAATTTCAATCAATGAAACTCATCCTATTTATACGTACTTGCCTCACCGCTTCACGATCAAGCTTCGCTATTCGTTAAATGAATCTGGATTGCTGCAGCATGTGTCCGTACATAACGAAGGCACCGACGCGATGCCTTGCATGATTGCCTTCCACACAGCGATTAATGCGCCATTTGCTGCAAACAGCACGGCGGATGACTATCGCTTCACGCTCACGACCGGCAAGCGCTGGGAGCTGAACGAGCGGATGCTGCCTACAGGCAAATATCAGCCGTTTGTTGCCGACGAGGAAGCGATGAGAACAACAGGCATCTCGCCGTTCTGGGAAGCGATGGACAACCACTACACCGCCGAGCCGCAAAACGGCCGCAATGCCATGGAGCTGACCGATACCCGTAACGGCGTCACGCTAGTTTATGATGTCGGCACAGCTTACAAGCAATGGATGATCTGGAACAACTTCTGTACTCCTGGCTTCTTCTGCCCGGAGCCACAGCTGAACCTGGTTAACGCACCGAACGTGGATTTGCCGGCCGAGCAAACCGGACTTGTTGCGCTGGAGCCTGGCGGCATTTGGGAAGAAACGAGCCGACTGTACGTAAGAAAGCAAGGGTAGGCTTGTCGGCGCGGCGGCTTTAGTATTTAGGATATTTGTATTTAAGGCGTTTGTCACAAACCAGCCGAGCAGAAGCTATTTCTGCTTGGCTGGTTTTTTATTGATTTCTATAGGAAGCGATGTACGACGGAAACTGAAAACACGGTCGAGTGGGCGCCGTAAGAACAAATGTGTTCTTACAGCAGGGCGATCGGCGTGGCAGCACGGTCGAGTGTTTGGAAGCAAGCATTCTTTTTAAGGCTAAGCTTAACCGAAGCGCAGGACGAGGGTGACTATTGTCGAGAAAGGGGTTAAAATGGAAGTACCAGTCCCTCATATGTCGAAATTCGAAGGGAGAATATGATGCGACAGTCGTTATCGAAAGCAATCGTACTTGTATGCTTCTTCTCAATTCTTTTTATAGCAGCCCCGTATTCAACCGTTCATGCAGGCTTTTTTGACCGGATCAAGGACATTTACAACACGCCAGTGAAAATAAGCGAGCTTGAATCGCAATATTTGGAAGCAGAGGCCGCGCTGGCTGAACAGCAGGAGCAGCTAGAGCAGTCGCGCCAAGCAGCGGAAGAGTTTTTGCTTAAGCAGCAGGAACTCCTCGAGCAGAACGAAAAATTTCGTCAGCAGAGCGAGCAGTTCCGCCAGCAAAATGAGCAGCTCATTGCACAAAATGCCAGCCTGCAGGCTGAGATGGAGCAAATGAAGCAGGATCGACAATCTTTTATCAGCAAGCTTATTAATACCGTTATTATCATCGCTCTCCTCATCATCGCCTATTTCGTATCGCTCCGGGTGTGGCGCTATATCGTGTGGCGAAAGCACCGAACGGCTGGAAGAAGAGGGATGAGCAGATGAACATCACCGTTCCTGTTCAGACTGGACATGTCCATATTGCGCTTGAAGAATCGGACAAGCTTCATGTGCTGCATCCGAAGTCGATCATCGCCTATCAGGGCGATCCAGAAAGCCGCGAGGACCGGTTCATGGATTTGGCAGGCATGTACCGCAAGAAGCGTTGGATTCGCTCCTTGCTATCCGGCCCTTCCGAGTTCATTCTTGGTCTTCCAGCGGGCTGCTCACTAGAAACGGTACATATTGACGAGAAGAGCGACCTGCTGTTCGACTTCCGCCATGTTATCTTCTTCTCGGATGGGATGAAGCTCAAGTCGGTTATTCAGAAGCTTAAAAACGCTTGGATCACGAAGGAGTTTGTTCGTATGCGCTTCTCCGGACCAGGCTCGCTCGGCATCATCACCGCTGGCGATATGAAGGCGATTGAGCTTCAGCCGGACCGGCCCCTCTATGTGGAAACCGGCGCGCTTGTCGCTTATCCTGAGAATGCCTCCATCCAGCTCTCGGTCTACGGCAATAAGCTCGCCAGCCAGCATATGAACGTGCAGTGGGAAATACGCGGCAGCGGGCCCGTGCTGATTCAAACCGGTTCACGCGATTCGGAGCTCGAGGAGCAGCTTCAGAACGGCGGTTTTATTAGAAGGATTTTGCGCGAGGTGCTTCCCTTTGGCGGTATCTATATCAAATAATAAATAGGCTGGACCCCGTCTTCGTACGGTGGACCAGCCTATTTTTGCTTCTTTAAATTACATGCCCTGCAAAGTGAAGCGATGCGAATATACGCGATTCGCATACAGCATATATTCCTTCTCCGGCCGTTGTCCCCAGCTGTCATATCCGCCTACGCCCATCTGCTTGTGATTGTCGCGAACGACTGTCTTATCGCTTGTCGGGAGCAGATGAATATGATCATGCGCTTCCAGCTCAAAATACGGCGCGCCCTTCAGCAGAATACCTTCGCCCTGCGCATTCGTTATCGTCGCACGACGGACATCCATTTTGTTGCCGCACTCCTGCGGGCGAATGTAAGGCACCATCTGTTCCTGCACCTTGCCGGTGTAAACCCCAAGCTTGCCTCCAGTCTGACGATCCCAATACGTTTCATCCGGTCCCGCTCTAGGCCGGAGCTCCTGATATACCTCGACCTCTCCGCTGCCATGTACCGTGTAGATAATGAGCAGCAAGGATTCAGCAGTGGTGAGAAGGCTGTAATGAACACGTTCTGTCGCCATGCTCGTCTGTGCATCCCGCGGAGCTCGCGTCCGGCTCCCGCTTCCCGCCATGTGGCAGACCGTTCATGCTGACCGCAGCCGCGGTCGTTATCGGTGTAAGCGCGCAGCATTTTCACCGTACCGTTCTTATCCGTGACGCGAATCGACTGATCGATCCAATCCCAGATGAAGCCGACCTGCAGCACAAGAAGTAGTCCGGATTAACGATCAGCAGAGGACATTTACACACCGCTAACGTTGTTAGCATATTTGCAAATAATAACGCTAACATTTTTCCTTGCAATCATAATGTGAATTCCGATAACCATTGCCAATTTGAAGAAATCTATTGCAAACAGCATTAAAATCATGTTTACTTGTTATATAATAAAGTATTTATTAGTAATAACAAACCTATCTTAAGTGAAGTTAGACGACTCTCATGATGTTGCATGTATGGCAAGCAAGCGGAGCAAACGGTTCGGGATTATTATGCGTCTAAAATAAAGGAGGTGCTCCTAAATGAGTGATCTTAACGACAAGCAGCAGTGGCTGACACGTATTGAGCATGAGCTGAAAACGAACATTCTCGGTTTTTGGATGCAGCATACGATCGATGAACAAAACGGCGGCTTCTATGGTTTTATTAGCCGGGATTTAACGGTAAATCCCGAGGCGGGCAAAAGCCTGGTGCTCAATACCCGCATCCTTTGGACCTTTGCCTCCGCTTATCGGATTTTTGGGAATGAGGCTTATCTGCACATAGCAAAGCGTGCTTACAATTACGTGAATCAGCATTTTACCGATCCCGAATACGGCGGATTGTACTGGATGGTCGATGCGGAAGGGAAGCCGGCTGAAACGAAGAAACAGGTTTACGGTCAAGCCTTCGCTATCTACGCTTTCGCCGAGTATTACCGCGCCACCGGAAATGAAGCGGTGCTTCAGCAGGCAATCGAGCTGTTTCATACGCTGGAGAGCTACAGCTATGATAAGGAGTATAAGGGCTACTTCGAGGCTTTAACCCGTGAATGGCAGGAGACAGATGACAACAGCTTGAGCGAAAAGGATTTGAACGAGAAGAAATCGATGAATACGCATCTTCACGTCATGGAGGGCTATACGAATCTATATCGCGTATGGAAATCCGAGGAGCTTCACGCAAAGCTGAAGGAGCTCATTGAAATTACGATTAAACACATTATCAACGCAAAAAATGCGCACTTTATTCTTTTCTTCGATGAGAAATGGACCTGCAAATCGGAGCATATTTCTTACGGTCACGATATCGAGGGCAGTTGGCTGCTTGTAGAGGCTGCAGAGGTTCTTGGCGATGCCAAGCTGCTTGAGGAAGCGAAGGCGATAGCGCTGCGTATGGCGGAAGCTACTTATAACGAGGGTGTCGATCAAGACGGCGGCTTGTTTAACGAGGCTGGTCCTGAAGGATTAATCGATACCCATAAGGACTGGTGGCCGCAGGCCGAAGCGGTTGTCGGCTTCTACAATGCCTATCAATTGTCGGGTGACGAGAAATACCGCAATGCCGCTTTGCTCTCTTGGCAATTTATCGAAAGCTTCATCGTGGACAAGGAACATGGCGAATGGCATTGGAGCGTCACGCGCGATGGCGCGCCCAGCGACAATATCGAGAAGGTAAGCCCATGGAAATGTCCTTATCATAACGGACGCGCATGCTTCGAAATGATCGAGCGTCTAAACGGCGCAGCTTCTTCACATTAACGTTTAACCGCATCATTTCATTTTTTCACATTCAGAAAGCAGCTTATAAATCATCTTACGGAGGTCACACGAATGAATAGATTCAATGAACGCAAGCAGCAGCTTACCGAGCGCTACGAGGCGCTGATCCAGCGCAAAAATGAGCCAGTACAATTAGGAAACGGTATTTTCGACCGCTATGTTCACCCTGTTCTAACGGCGGAGCATGCGCCGCTGATCTGGAAATATGATTTCAACCCGGAAACAAATCCTTTCTTCATGGAGCGCCTTGGCGTTCATTGCGTATTCAATCCAGGCGCTATTTCATTAAACGGAAAGTTCTATCTCGTTGCCCGCGTGGAGGGCAATGACCGTAAATCGTTCTTCGCCATCGCGGAAAGCGACAGCGGCGTGGACGGCTTCCGCTTTTGGGACTATCCGATTCTGCTGCCCGAAACAAGCGAACCGGATGTCAACGTATACGATATGCGACTCGTTCAGCATGAGGATGGATGGATTTACGGTTTGTTCTGTACGGAAAGAAAAGATCCGAATGCGCCAAAGGGCGATCTGTCCAGCGCCATCGCACAATGCGGTATCGTGAGAACGAAAGATTTGAAGCAATGGGAGCGCCTTGCCGATCTGAAGACAGCCTCCAACCAGCAGCGCAACGTCGTGCTGCATCCTGAATTCATCAACGGCAAATACGCCTTCTACACACGTCCGCAAGACGGCTTTATCGATACGGGCTCTGGCGGCGGCATCGGTTGGGGACTATCAGAGACGATCGAGAATGCGGTTGTAGAGCAAGAGATAATTATTGACGAACGTCATTACCACACGATCAAAGAAGTGAAGAACGGCCAAGGACCGGCACCAATCAAAACAGAAGAAGGCTGGATTCATATCGCGCATGGCGTGCGCAATACAGCAGCGGGCTTGCGCTATGTATTGTATGCATTCCTGTCTGATCTCCAGGAGCCCAGCAAAGTGACACACCGCCCAGGCGGGCATCTGCTCGCGCCGGAAGGCATCGAGCGTGTCGGCGACGTTTCCAACGTCGCATTCTGTAACGGTGTAATCGCGAAGGAAAACGGCGACGTCTTCATCTACTATGCATCATCCGATACGCGCTGCCACGTAGCCGTAACATCGGTTGATCAACTGCTCGACTACTGCATCAATACGCCGGAGGATCCGCTTCGTTCATACGCCTGCGTAGAGCAGCGCATTGCTTTGATCGACCGCAATCTCCAGCTGTAAGAAAGATCATTTTAATTGAGGCATCTTATCGAAGGGCTGTCCAAGCAGGTCATTGTTACCTGTCTGTGACAGCCCTGCGTGCTTATACGCCCTTCGCCGGCGCAGTCGACTCTCTATAGAGCAGCTCACCTGCCAACAGCAGCTTCTCCATCGGCTCCTGCCTGCTCGCAATTCGGCTAAAGAGCCGTTCCACCGCGCGCTTGCCAAGCGCCTCCTTCGGCACGTGAACGGTCGTCAAGGCCGGCGATATTTTGTAAGAGTTATCGATGTTGTCAAAGCCGGTTACGGATACTTCTCCCGGAACTGAAATACCAAGCTTCAGAAGGGCATGAACGGCTCCGATCGCAATCATATCGTTCGCGCAGAGGAGCGCGGTAGGCAGCGTCTTTGCCTTTATCCGCTTCATCAGCCACTGCTTAATCGGCTCCTCGAAATGCTCATGCTCGAAGCCCTCCACCGTGAGCAGCCATTCCCCTTTGCTGCCGATGCCGGCCTCTATCCCCTCGTACTCCTCGAGTGCGCTGCGGAAGCCAAGGAAACGATCCTTAAAGCTTCTGGAATAGCCAATATCCCCTATAAAGGAGAACTGCTTGTGACCATTCCCGATCAAATGCTTCGTCAGCCGGTACATGCTTTCATAGTTGTTAGTAAACACCGTATCGCTCGGAATGAGCATGTCTTCATGATCGACGAGCACCATCGGCAGGCCGATCCGATGCACCTCCAGCAGCAACGGAGTCGAAATTTCACCAACGCCAATAAGCCCTAATATGCCGTTCGGGTTAAGGAAATGCAGGAAATGGTCAACGCTCTGCTCAGAGACGATAACCATACCGCAGCCTTCTTCCTCCAGCCGGGCGGAAATGCCATCGAGAATGCGTCCCCAGTAAAGCGACTCCTTCGTCTGGAACCGAATGTTAGGCATCAGCACAAGCACGGATTGCTTGCCTGATGAAGGCAGCTTCGGCAGCTGCTCCAGCTTCATCGTTTTGACATACGCGTTCTTTTGTGAAAAATAACCGAGCTGAGAAGCCGCTTGAATAACACGCTCCTTGGTCGTCTCGCTGACGCCGCCCTTGCCGGAGAGCGCCTTGGAGACAACAAACTTGGAAACGCCCAAATAATCAGCAATTTGCTGCATCGTGACTTTCTTTGACATTAAAGTTTTCCACCTTAGCTTTTGGTAATGGGAGTTTTGTTATATATTTTATTATTAATTATGCTACCAAAAAACTCAACTGTTTTATCCATCGGCAATGTAAAATATTCAATCATTAGCACACACATAAATGGCAAATTAATTTATAAAATGGTTATCTTCTTATCGCTAATGTGGAGATCAACCATTAAAAATTGAGCTGTCAGAGCAAAGCTTAAGCTTGCTCAGGAAGATCGGGTGCAAGCATAATCCATATAAAAAGAGATTATCCTTTCAGCCCTCACTGGCTTCAGGGATAATCTTTTTTGAAATCCATTTAGCTGTTTTGCAGCAGCCGCGCTTTCATGAATGCATTTATTTTCTCTGAGCTCACCAGCATAACGATCCCATACGCTGCTATAAAAAAAGGAAAAATCGCTATTGTGGTATGAGCCGCAAACCATCCAAGCAGCGGCGGCAAAAGGGTGCTGCCGGTGTATGCGACAGCCATTTGATAGCCCATAATGCTTTGAGAATGCTCTTTTCCAAAACGGACAGGCGTTTCATGCAGCATGCACGGGAATATAGGCGCGCAGCCTAGACCAACCATAATAAAACCGGCAAATGCACAAATGGTCGGGAGCGGCAATACGAGTAGCAAGGCTCCAGCTAGCGTTGTCGCTTGTCCCACACGGATTAGTGTACGGTTACTCACCTTATAGGCAATAAATCCGGTCACCAATCTGCCAACTGTGATGCCGGCATAAAACATAGAAACCCACCTAGCCGCCACATCCGCCGGCAATAACTTCACATTTACTAAAAAACTGCTGCCCCACAAGCCCATTGTTGCTTCCACGCCGCAATAAAATAAAAAAGTAACGAGTGCCAGCTTAACGCCTTTAACCTGCAATGGCTTTATTTTTTTATTTGCTTCATCGTGCAGCGCTACTTGTGTATCCTCCTGATTTTCAATCAGATCTGTCGAATTCGTTTTAGCTACCCGCTTCCAAAGCGGAAGCGTGAAGAACAGCAGCACAACGAGTGCAACTTGAACAGCGAAAATAACAATATAACCATCTCTCCAACCATTTTCATTCGCAATATGCTGGGACATGATGATTGGACCAAGGGTAGCACCGACCCCCCAGAAGCAGTGCAGCCAGCTCATATGTTGGGCTTTATAATGGGTTGCGACATAGTTGTTTAAGCCTGCATCGACAGCTCCTGCTCCCAGACCAAGCGGTACTGAAAATAAAATTAGCCACAAAAGCGATGGAGCATACGAAAGACCTAATAATGCGCCTGCGGTCATAATACAGCTTATCAATGTAATATTTCCGGTACCAAGCCGCTTAATGATCGGGCCGCTTGCTAGGCTTGAGACGATCGTACTGCCAGCTATAATCATGAACAGCATGCCCGCAGTCTCCAGCGGCGCGTCAAATTCCGATTGCATCACAGGCCATGCTGCTCCCAGCAGAGAATCGGGCAAGCCTAAGCTAATGAATGCGAGATAAATAATCATCAAAAAAAATGTAGCCATTGTACGGGCGACCGCCTTATTTTAATTTTTAGTTAAAGTATGCCTTTGATAGCGAGCAGGCAAAGCCAATCGCCGCGATCGCAAGATGTCAATAAAATGAGAGCTCTTGAGCAAAAAAAGAACGGCGCCCTAGGCTACGAGGAGCTTAGGGTACCCTTCTTCGTTCTATTCATTATTTCTTCTCCTCAGGAGGAAGTAACACAATCCTGCCCTCGCTAAGCTCTACTCGCAGTTTATTGGAGTTTTTGACGCCGATTGATTCTAAGTAATTGGCTGGCACTTGAAGGCGCCCTGCTTTGTCGAGTATGGCATACTCGACATGCGTGCCTTCCTCCTCCTCTGCCGCTTGCTCCAGCTCCGCCAGCTCTTCGGCGTACGAGCGTCTCCGCAGCATCTCTGATGAAATTTTGCCGTCGCGTATCGCCGCGACGCGGTCGACCTTCTTCGCCAGCTCAGGGTCATGCGTTACGATCACGACCGTAATGCCGATCGTTCGGTTCAGCTCGCGGAACAGATCCAAAATTTGATTCGCCATCCGCGAATCCACAGAGCCCGTCGGCTCATCGGCAAGAAGCAGCTTCGGATGATTCGCCAAAGCAATCGCGATGGCCACCCGCTGCTGCTCGCCGCCGGACAGCTCATACAGCTTATTGGATTCACGGTGGCTGAGTCCAACCGCATCGAGCAGTTCCTTCGCTCTCCAACGCTTCCGGCTTCCTGTCAGCAGTATAGGAAGCTCCACATTCTCAAGAGCGGTTAAATAGGGAATCAGATTTCGCGCGTTGTTTTGCCAGACGAAGCCTACGCTCTCGCGCTTGTAGCGGACAAAATCACGCTCCGTAAACTTAAGCATGTCCTTGCCATCGACAGTCAGCTTGCCGGCTGTTGGGCGGTCTAAGCCGCCCAGCATATTGAGTAGCGTTGACTTGCCGCTGCCGCTGTTGCCGATGATGGCCATCAGCTCGCCGTTCTCGATCTGGAGATCGAGGCCTTGCAGAGCAAATACTTCCAAATCGGCTGTCTTATATATTTTGACTAATCCTTCGCAATGAATCATCCGTTAATCCTCCCCTAGCTTAATCGCTTGATGAATGCGCAGACGCGACAGCATGTAAGCCAATATGCCAAGACCGGTTAGCAGCATAAAGCCAACGAGCACATAAATACGCATCAGATCATCCGCATCAAACATAACCTTAAACGGCGGGACAAGGCTGCTCGGGTTAAAGGCAATTTGAAAGTTAGGCACATATAGCAGGCTGGCAACGTTGCCGACAAGGATACCAATCAGCACCGCAACCCCTGAAGTAAGCAATTGCTCGATGCCCAGCATGCCGATTAGCTGCTTTAAAGATAAGCCGATGGCGCGCAAAATACCATTTTGCAGCGTTCGGCCGCGCAGCGACAATACCCAATACAGCAGGAAGCCGATGAAGCTTACGAGTATAGAGAGGACAAAACCTAGCGTTAGAATTCCGTTTAATGCCATGAGGAACGGATCATTCTTGGCCGTAACCAGCTCTTCTCTCGTATTGACGATATTCGTGATCGGGAGCTTAGATTCAGTAAGACTCTCGTAAAACTCCGCTGTCGTTGTTTCCGGCTTCAATTTAATCCATACATCGTAAGGCTCTAGAGCAAGCTGTACTTGAATACGCGGCAGATGCCCGACAATTAACATCGGAGCATTGCGAACCGAATCCTCATCGCTTGCATTAACACTGCCTATAGCGGGATTTGGATTGAAGGTCGGGAAGTAATCAATGATACCGAACACCTTGAAGGGCTGCTGCGGCACATCGCTCCAGCCAATCCAGATCGTATCTCCAGCCTTTACTTGCTTCTGCTCGGCAAGCGTTCTCGATACGAGAACCGCCTGAGAATCCGATGCGATTAGATTCAAATAGTCATTTAGCGGATAATCCAACAAGCTGTCCCGGAACCAGGTTGTCATCCCGAACTCGTCGGTATCGATACCGATCAAGGTCGCTGCTCCGTTTTCTTCATTCGCGCTGAAAGCCGCATCCTTTGTAAACACTTTAGCCGCGGCTTCAACGCCTTCTATCCTCTTGAACGGTTCAAATGCAGGCTCCAAATAATGAATGACCGATGGTGTTAATGGAGCAGGCTCCTGTACCGGCGCGCCTGGCGGTGCTGGAGGCGGCGCATCATTGACCCACTGCGAGGTCAGGACGATATCCGCGCCATTCCCATAGCGAATCCGGTCCTCCGTATTATTATTAATCGTCCTTGCCGCCGAGGCGCTAAATACACCTGTAGCAATCGTCATAATAAGGAAGATCATCAAGAACTGATATTGTGAGCTTGAACGGCCTACCTGAATTAACGTTGCATAAATCGAAGGCGGCCACCATTTCTTTCCGATCCAATAGACGAGCTTAAGAATCCAAGGGTAGAGTCTCAGCAGCAGCAAGCCAGCTCCCATAATAAATAAGGCCGGCACAACAAATTGCAGCGGATCAATATTAAGATCGGTCGCATTCAGCCCTAAGCTTTGCAAATCGGCAAGTCTTTTTCTAAAGGTGTATAGACCATATAGCGCGAGAGCCAGCGCAATGACATCGAGAAACATTTTATGCCATAGCGGTGATTTCAGCAGTCTTGCCAGCTGCTGCTTATATCCGACGATCGTAACTCGCGTCGCCATGATGATCGGAATGAGCATAATGACGAAACAAGCAACTGCAGCAATTGCGCCATATTGATAAGCCTCTTCCGTCAGTCTGACCGGCAGACGGACACGCTGCACGAATTCAAGGAAGCCGTTGGACGCGCCGAGAATTTCAGTTAAAACGACGCCCAGCAGCGGTCCTATTCCGAAGGCCAGACCGCATAAAATAATTCCCTCGACCGCATACGAGGTAACGACCTGCCAGCGCGCGGCCCCTCTGCTGCGGAGAACGGCAATCTCGTTCTTCTGCCGTTCGGCAATCAGATTCGATACCATGAACATATAGAAGCCGAGCATAATAAGCACCGGAACATTGAGCGACCACATCAACGTTCGCAGCTGCTCAGCCCGATCGAGGTAATTCACGATCGTATCGAGAGCAGGTGTTTCCGAAACGGATTGATACAGCGTGACATGCTGCAGCATGGCGTTTTTGATTTTATTCGTCGTATTAACAAAATCATCCACGTATCGCAGCTCTAGCTTCGAATAGTCCAGCACGAAGAACCATCCAACCGAAGCAACCGGTATACGCGCTTCCTGAAGCAGATACTGGTTGGCAACTTTATCGCTGATCACGAAGCTATTGCTGAGCTCGCTTAAATCCGAATCGCGGAAATAGGGATCATCATCCTGCTTTTTCGCAAATACGCCAACTGGCTTGAATTTTATTTCCCCGGCAATTTTCTCATCGACTACGACAAATTCCGAGTCAATGACTGCTTTAAACTGTATTAGAGCACGTTCAGTTACCAATACTTCGTAAACGCCGTCAACCGGCTGTTCAGCGGCAGGCATTCTGCCGTCTATCAGCTGGATATGCTCCTCGAGCTCAGAGAACGAGCGCAGCGACATCGTCTTCACTGACTTATTGGTATTCGTCTCCGGATCATTCGTTGCTCTGATCTTAAGCGATTTCGATTGAACATCGGTCACGAGCTCCTGAACAGGGATTTGAAAGCTCGCCGCGGCCTGATTACGGATATAACCATCCACTTTCCCGAATATCTGATTAATCTGCTCAGGCGTTTCCTTTGTGTAAAACAGCTTATTATATTGCGAGCCGGGATAGATGCCCCTATTCTCCTGCATCGTCTCCAGGTCCTTCACGAGCATTCTCGATAGGACGGCCTCCGAGTAGATCGGCATACTGCTAACCAAAGCAACTGACATAACCAAACCAATAAATAAGCTTCCGACCAGCCATTTATTTTGAACCATTTTACGAATAATCATGACAAACAAAGCCACTTAAAAACCTCCCAAGCATAAACGGCTAATATGGCCGACTATATGATAGCCTTAGACCACCACTATTGCAATACAACAATCGCTCCTTCTTCCAAGCCCTTCGTAATTTCAAATTCAGTCGATCCCTTAATGCCTGTCTCAACATCGATCTCCCGAATTTTATTGCCCTCCTCGAGCGTCCGTACAAAGGTTCTGCCCAAGAAGTTGCGCACGCCGCTGCGCGGAATCTTCAATACATCCTCACGCTGCTGCAATATTATTTTCACATCTGCAAATGCCCCGATTGACGCATCGGCCGGTACGTTCGGCACTTCTATGTACAGCGTCTTGGAATAACGGTCTCGCAATTGCTCATTCATCGTGACCGGAGCCGAAGAAGGCGTCTGAACTACTTTACCCTCCAGCTCCTCCGAGCCAAAGGCAACCTTAGCCGGGAAACCAACGTCGACGCTGCTGATTTCCGCGCTCGCTTCAACGCGCAGCGCAACACGCAGCTGCGATGGATCAGAAATAATGACAAGCGTCTGATAAGGCTCGACAAAATCGCCTTCCTCCAAATCCTCAACGAACGTGATCTGGCCGTCCATTCCGGCAACGAGCTGTTTGCTGTTAAAGGATGTCATTAATCGCTCCAGCTTGAGATTCTCAATATCCAGCTGAAGCTGAGCGATGCTAATGGCATCGGAATCGCCGCCTGCTCTGGCTTGTTTAAGCGAAAGCTTGGCTCGGGCAACTGACAGCTGCTGCTCCTTCAGCTGTATATCGAGTCCTTCGACGTTAAGCTGTACAAGAACATCCCCCTTCTTTACTCGATTTCCGGCCGTGACGAGCATTTTCGTGATACGACCGCCTTGTCCCGTAAATTGGGCAATTTCCGTTCGTGTCGATTCAAGGCTTCCGTTTCCGATAATTTCCTGCGATATCGTTCCTCTCTCTACATTAACGGTTCGATAATTTTCCTGTGCCGGCTTGACGAGTGGCGGCTTTAGAGCGTTCTCCTCCGCTGGGAGCAGGGAGCATCCCGTAAGTGAAGCGCTGATGAGCAGCGCAAAAGACCAGCCCAGCACTGGTTTAAGCTTGTGCGACAATTTGTCCATCCTCCAATTCATATACATGGTCAACTATTTCCATAATGGCGGGATCATGGGTCGTCATTATAATCGTCATGCCTGCCGTTTCTACCAAATCGCGGAATACCTTCATAATCTGCAGCCCTGTACGGCTGTCCAGCTCGGCCGTCGGCTCATCGGCCAGCAGCAGCTTCGGCTTGTGCGCAATCGCTCTTGCAATCGCCGTTCTTTGCTGCTCGCCGCCCGACATTTCGAAAGGCCTGTGATGCATGCGGCTCTTCAAGCCGACCTGCTCAAGCGCATGAACGGCTGCTTCCTTGCGGCCCGCAGCCTTCATGCCTGCTACTCTTAATATAAACTCTACATTTTCATAGGCGGACATGAGTGGAATTAGCGCAAACGATTGAAAAATAAGACCCATTTCCTTCCGTCTCACCATATCTCTCTCCAGGTTTGACAACGCTGTCAATTCTCGCCCTGCAAACGAAATTTCTCCCTCCGTCGGTCGATCCAGCGCGCTGAGTAAATTAATAAGTGTCGTTTTTCCGGAACCGGACCTTCCCTTCAGAGCAATTAGATGTCCTGCCGGTATCGATAGATCGACACCCTTTAGTACGGTAACCGCACCGCTACCACGACCGAACGTTCTTTTTAAAGCGCTTGCACGAATAATATCATGCGATGATGGTTGCATGAAGACCTAGCCCTCCATTTCTAGCATTACTTTTCCATTAAACCTTTTCCTTGTCTATCTTTTCCATTCTAACCTTGACTCCCCTTATGTTCAAGACATAAAAAACATAACAAAAAGAACCATTCCATCCCCGGACTGGCTTCCTTTGATTCGTATAAAGCTAATTATAGTTTAAGCTTGCTCTTGCTTTTTCTTTTTCTTTAGAAGCAAGGCGGCAAGCAATGTTAAGAAAGGCAGCGCGACCATGAAGGTTAAACCATATGCCGGCCACACCCGATGAATAAAATCCATAACAAAAACAATATTTGTGTATGCCGGCAGTACAAATACGGTAGTCAGCATGCCCAACGGTATAGTAAGAAACCTATACGATTTAAATCCAAATAACTGACTAATCCCATGGGACGCGGCGAAGAAGGTCAATATTAATTTGAAGATAATAGTAACAAACCAGAGTCCCCCAACAATGACCTCCACACGCTCAAGAAAATTGCCGATGCTAATTTTTTTGGCAAGGGTAAAGGTCGGGTACATACTAACCTGTGTAAGGCTTGACCCCAGCACAAGAATACAGATTAATATCGTGATTACAAGCAGCAGGCCAGCAATAAGGGAACCCGAATAAAATGCTTTTCCTGCTCGTTTCGCATTTTTGACAAGCGGATAAATCATCAAAAGGATGACGTATTCCTGAAGGCTTACGAAGGGAACGCTCGCTTTCAAAACCGGCATAAAGCCATTTTCCAAAATCGGCTCGATCTTCCTCGATTCAATATTGGGAAGCAGCATGACAACGGTCATCACGATCATAAACATGACCCAAGGGAAAAAAATTTCCGCTCCCTCCGCGAACACTACCGGGCCTAGTCGGGTCGCCATGACAACAATGAACATGACACCTCCCATAATAAAAATGATCGGCGTCTCCGGCATGACCTCAGTGGTCAGGAAATAGCCGATGTCTCCCAGCAGCATGAAGCTTAATATGAAAAAAAACTGAACGTACAAAAATGAAATAAGCTTTCCTAACCATTTTCCAAAAACCGATTCGTTGATCTCGATCAATGTCTGCCTGGGAAAGAGGTTCGCTAATGCGATATAAACAATGATCGGTAGAAATCCAACGACAACTCCGATAAAACTTGAAATCCAAGCATCCTGTTTAGCAGCGGCAGCCAGCGACGCAGGTGCGACCAAGATGGATGAGCCTACGCCAAACATAATGACAAGCACAGTAAATTGATGCAAGCTTATCCAACTATTATTGTTTTCCTTCAAACGAATCGCACCTCCTTTTCTTCTGGTCGCGGGATTGCCCCGTTACCTGATTACGAGCCCTAGCCACATATAAAACCACTCAATAAGCAATAGAGGATTCGGCAAATTAACGTGCAGTGTTTGCAAGACATAGATGAGCAACGCTCCAACCGCAAGCAAGCTAAAAAATACGATCTCCTTGAATTGCTTAGCTTTGCTCAGCTTGGGCAGCTCTAACATAAATACGATAAGGGTGAATAACGAAACTCCTATTACGGGCCACATACTGTCTATTTCCTTACTCTAGATTTAATCGATTGGCTGATGGTTCCGACTCGCCTAATCTCAATGTCAACTTTCGCTTTTACCTCTAATTCTGTAAATGCAGCATCCCAATTATGCTTTAAAGTCCTCCATTTTTGCGGATACGCGGTATGAATGGTGTCGCCGAATCCATAGATATCTGTTTTGTACCTGGCTTGCGTGGTCTTTACCGAATCCAAAATAGCATCCTGTATTTTTTTCTCAGTCATCTGCTCAATCTGTGCGATGGAAGCGGGATTCAGCATATCGATCCTGCAGGTTACTTCACCCACATTTCCCTCTGCATGGACGTCAACTGTAATTTGCGGCTCACCTCTATTCGACAGCTCCGCCTTAATCGCTGAAGTTGTTCGAATGAGCTCGATCTCCAATTTACCGCTTTGGCCTTGGCATTCATTAACGATAACCGTGCTTTTCACTTTTCCTTGTATAAAGTTATAGCCTTTGCTTTCTTTTTCGTTCAACCAACCGATTAGCTTGTCCTCTCTAAACACCGCAAAGCCATCGTATTGTAAAATCGCTTTCGGATCAGCGACCTGCAGGTTAGACAATTTTTCTCCTTTACTGCGCGAACCTTTCACCACCAATCCGGTTAGAACAGGACTTCTTCCATCACTCTCCAATTCATCGATTAGCATGTCAAGCGTCACCTTGCTGGTGGATGCCCAGGCGGTCTCGGCAATTTCCAAGGAGGAATACATTTTGTTTGCCGGTATTTTGTCTTGAGGAGTCAAAATGTCTAACGTTTCCGAAGCTTTTTGCTTCTTCGCGATGACGATGGCAAAGTCGGACCTCATCTCATGATCTCTGGATAAATAGTCAATCGGTTCGGAAATCCCTCTTCTAGCCAATTCTTCACCAATTACCAGCATCCGCAAATGCGACAAGTAAACCTTGCGGTTTAGCTTGGTCGTTAATCGACGAAGAGCGTCAAACACGGAATACCCTCGCGATTGAAAGGTCGATACCGGGGAGCCGCCAGACCCTCCGGATCGCTTCGAAGCAAATTCTCCGGGGTTTACCAGCTGAACAGAAACGATAAATTGACCATCCTTGGCCGCATCAAGCCCCAACGCAACCGCTATAGACAATTCATTCAGCTCCCTCTGATTCCAGCATCCCGTCAGCAATACAAAGGCTGCGATAATCAACAGCCATTTACAGCCCTTTAATGCCATTGACGCCCCTCCCAGCCTATCCGGATCTCTTTCATCGATTTAGTTTTTCTTTGCCGGGTTCGATTTGGATTTGTTACGAACGTAATTCCGGTCTTTTGTGTAACGGGGCCTGGATTTCATCATCCAGCGCGGAAGCCGCAATATGATATCCTTCTGATCGTCCATTTCGAATGGAGCGAATCCGCTCATGTACGGTATACCGAAAGACCGAAGACTGCACAGGTGAAGTACAGTCGCCAAAATGCCCATTAATATACCAATGATCCCCATCGTTCCCGCTAATAAAATCATGCCGAAGCGAAGCAGCCGGAACGATATCGCAATACTGTACGTTGGCAAAACAAAATTGGAAATCGCCGTTAACGACACGACAATAACCATAGCCGGTGAAATAAATCCGGCCTCTACGGCCGCTTGCCCGATAACGAGCGTACCGACGATGGACATCGCCTGACCGATCGTTTTCGGCATTCTGACCCCTGCTTCCCGCAATATTTCGAACGTAATCTCCATAATCATCGCTTCCACCAAAGCAGGCAGCGGGACTCCCTCCCGGGCAGCTGCTAGACTCATCAGCAATTGGGGAGGCAGCACCTCCTGATGGAACGTAGTAATCGCAACATAAATCGCTGGGGCAAGGAGAGTAATGCCCAGGCTGCAATAACGAATAATTCGTATAAAAGTAGCGAAATCCCATCGCTGGTAATAATCCTCTGAGGCTTGCATAAATTGAGCAAACATTGCAGGCACTACCAACGCGAATGGAGATCCGTCAACGAGAATGGAAACTCTTCCCTCCAATAGTTCAGCCGAGATCACATCAGGCCGCTCTGACGTGTATACAAGCGGAAATAGCGTGAACGTTTTGTCTTGTATAAACTCCTCGATATAGCCGCTTTCCAACACACTGTCGATATCTATCTCCTTTAGACGTTCACGCAATTCGTTCACAACCCTCATGCTCGCGATGCCTTTCATGTACATGACAGCGACATCGGTTTGGGTCGATCTGCCGATTTGGAACGTTTCCATCCATAGATTCGGGTCTTTGATTCTTTTTCGCAGCAATCCGGTATTAGTGCGCAGCGTTTCAATAAAGCCATCACGAGGGCCCCGAACGACAGGCTCATTGCTTGGCTCCTGGATGCCTCTGTCTTCCAGCTTGCGAGAGCCGGCAATAATGCCATACGGAAGACCATCGAACAGAAATACAGTGTCCCCAAATAAAAGCGCTTTGAGAAGAGCGTTCATATTTTCAGCCCTCTTCACCGAGCCCACCGGAACGAGAAGACGCTCCACGAAGTCTTCAGCATCCATTAAATTCCAGTGAATCTCCCGTTCCCCCAGCTGGCGCATAGAAAAGACCAGAGACTCTAGTATCGACTTTGCATCCGAAATTCCTTCCATGCACAAAACAGCGGCATCCTGTGAGACACCTTCGCCCATCTTAAAGCGCCTGACGATCAGATCAGTACTGTTTCCCAGCGTCTCCGTAATCCATTCTATATTGTCAGCTAAGCGATCAGTAACAACAATGGCTGACGCTTCCTCTTCCCAATTCTGAGGAGACATACTCTCCTGGGAGCTAAGCTGCTTGTTTGTAGTTGGTTTATTAATCAAGCTCATGAACAACTGCCCCCCAGCCTATTGCATGAAATAAAAGATGTTAGCAAAATTAGGATATCCACAATAATGAAAAAATACTCAACTTTTCTTCATCTGCTGGTATGTGGCTTGACCCCTCTTTCAAATAAAATTTAACGAATAGACAATGAATGCCTTTGGGCTTGCTCCGCACAAAAAAATCCAGGTAAATCGGGCTATGGAGGCTGCGACACACGGATGAAGGGGAGGAGCTACACATTTGGAGGTAGATAAACATGGCAATGGTAGCTTATCAGCAAACGATTTCTGGTCTTGGAATTGAGTTACCGTCATTTGATCCGTTACTTGGAACAATTACGTAAAAAGATGTAGAAAATGAATCACACAACAAGGTTGTGGAAAAGCGAATGCGCATAATAGAGGTTGGGCATGGAGAAGAAAAGTTAGCATACTGTCCAATTGATATTTTGAGGAAATTGATCGCAGAGGGTGCTCGGTTGATTTCTGACGGTGAAAAATTTTCAATGTTTCATCCTCGATGCTACTTCTTTTCAGCAATCATTTTGAACTAATCGTGTAACTCAGAGGCTGTCACTATAAATCATGTTTTTCATAAGATATGACTGAGATCTACGATTCCAACCTAAACATTAAGCCGCAAAAAGAAAATAACTGCCGTGACCGTTACAATACTGATAATGGTAGATACGAATACGGATTGCGAAGCGAACTCCGCCTCATTGTCAAACTCTACAGCAAGCAGCACGCTGCTTAGCGAGGTCGGTACAGCCGATGATACGATAAGCGCAGCTGCTGTCAGCTTGTCGAGCCCCATCAGCCATACGATCAGCCAGGCAAGCAGCGGACCCGCAACGAGCCTAAGCATGCCCGACAAGCTTACGTCGACGAGGAGCGAACGTTTTATTTTCCACTCCATATTGCCAAGCTGTACACCCAGCGTAATAAGCGCCGTACCGATGAAGGCCGTGGACAAATACTCGATTGGCGTCGCAATCGGCTGCGGAATGGTTATATTATAGCCTCTTAATAGAAAGGCAAGCGGTATAACATAAATGACCGGCATCGAAAGGATCGTGCGCATGATCGCTTTCATGTCTGCTTTATGCGCGTTTACACTGTAAATTCCGTACGTATTAGGCACAAGCGATTGCGTCATCATGATGATAACCTGAACCGCCAGCGTTTTCTCATTGCCCGCAAAAGCAAGCTGGTTTAGCGGTATCCCGTAGTTTGCGCTATTGTAGAACAGGACGCTGTTGCGCATTGCGCTCTTCATGCTGGGCCCATAACCTCTCATTCGAATAACAATCTCAACCAGCATATACTGCATAATCATAAACAGGACGAAGAAAAGCAGGATTTTACCGAATACCGAGACAGAAATGCTTGTTTTGTAAAGCAGCTCGAACATAATCGCCGGCGAAAATAAATAAAAGTTCAGCTTGGATAATGTTTTAATATCGAGCTTGAAGGCCCGTTGAATAATAATGCCCAAAGCAATCATAATGCCCATCGGAAGTACGTTCGTCAATAAAATATGGAGAAAAATGTTCATAGCTGCATCTGCTTCTTTCTAACAATAGTAGTGTATACGTCAAGCACTCTAGTAGAACGCCTCATTAATTTTAATAGTTTAACCGTTCAATAATCAAGTCTCAAATATGAAATCCGCTCGTTTATCGCAGGCGAACTCATTTGCTTGTTTAGTAACGTCTTAACCGGCCTCGTTCATCGTACCGCCTTGCGAGTGCCGGTACATTTCCTCATAACAGCCTTTATACTCAAGCAGCTCGATATGCGTACCCTCCTCTACAATCTCGCCTTTCTTCATGACCAGAATACGATCTGCCTGCATAATGGTCGACAGACGATGTGCGATGATAAGCGTCGTTCTTCCGACAGATACGAGCTGCAGCGCCGATTGTATGAGCTGCTCCGTTTGGGAATCAAGATTGGCTGTCGCTTCGTCCAAAATTAATATTTTCGGCTCGAACACGATAATTCTGGCGAAGGAGATCAATTGACGCTCTCCGGCGGACAGACCGCTCCCCCGCTCGGACAATCTGGTGTCATAACCACCCTTCATCCGCATAATCAACGTATCCGCACCGACAAACTCGCATGCGCGCATCACGGTTTCTCTTGAAATCGTCTCATCGAACAGCCGCACATTATCAAGAATCGTCCCTGAATACAAATACGGCTCCTGCTGCACAAGACCGACGATGCGGTGAAGATCGGCCTGCGGAATATCGCGAATATCCGTTCCGTCAATAAGGATACTTCCCTGCTGCACATCGTAGAACCGGCAAAGCAGACTGATTAATGAGCTTTTGCCCGCTCCTGTTGTACCCACAATACCAATCATATGGCCTGCCTCAATATGAAGATTAAGGTTGCGAATGACAGGACTTCCCGGCGTATAGGCGAACGACACCTTGTTAAATTCTATTCTGCCATCAACCTCGGATACACGCACTGCCTGAGTGACTGTCTTATCCTCGACCTCTGGCCGGATCGCGAAAATTCCCCATATCCGATTCACTGCGACCGTAGCGGCTTGAAGTGTATTCCATTGCTGTGTGATCGTATTAATTGGCTGAAAAAATTGACGAATGTACGTAATAAAGGCATACAATACGCCGAACTCAAGCGAGGAGCCCAGCACAGCCGTGCCGCCAATCCATGTCACGAACGCAATGGATAAATTGCTCAAAATCTCAAAGGACCGGTTAAACAGTACATTCGTCCGGATTTCACGCACATTCGCCCGAAAGTAGGATTGATTCCGCTCGGTGAACTGCTTGCCCTGCTCCTCCTCTTGATGAAAGGCTTGAATCAGGTTCATACCCGATAGATTTTCTGCGACGAAGGCTACCATCCGAGATAAGCGTGTACGAGCCATCTGATAGGTTTTGCGCATATATGAACGAAATAAGATCGCAATTAATGCAATGACCGGCAGCAAAATCAAACAATACAGCGTCATCGTAACATCGAGCTGAAACATGAGCACAATAATGAAGATGAGCGTCATTCCGTCTCGCAGCAGGCTTAACAGCACCTGATTAAAAAACTGGTTCAAAGCCTCTGTATCGCTTGATACATGGGTAATAAGGCTTCCGCTAGGAACCTTGTCGAAATAAGACATCGACAGCTTCGATATATGCTCGAACAGCTGCTTGCGGATCTTCATCACGATGCTTTGACCGGCATACTGCAGCAAATTGTTCTGTATAAAAGTAAAGACCAGACTTAGCAGCGACAGCAATAAATATACGCCGCCAATGACAAGCAGGCCGCTGAAATCATTTTTACCTGCCATGAGATTATCATCAATCGCGATTTTAATAAGAAAGGGCTGCAGCAGCTCTGCTGTAATGGCAATTAGCGTACAGAAAAACACGCCGACAAAAGTTAATCGATGCGGCTTAATATAGCCAGTTAAAACGCGGAAAGTTGAAAGGTATTTGGTCTTGACTTCGGGCTGCTTAAGTTCCGTCTTCCGATCCGATTCCCCTTTTTTAATGGCCTGCGGCATGATGACTTCCCTCCTCCTGTATGGCGTGGAGTGTGGCGTATAGCCCCTCCTGCGCAAGCAGCTTCTCATGCGTGCCCCGCTGTACAATCTCTCCTTCATCCATCACGATAATTTCGTCCGCATGCTTCAATGCGCTTATTCGATTCGCGATCAATATCGTCGTTTTACCTATTCTGCTTGCCCGAATCGATTCCATAATGTCTGTCTCCGTCACGGCATCGACAGCGCTTACACTATCATCTAGAATCATGATTGGTGAATTTTTAATAATCCCTCTTGCCAAGCTGGTCCGCTGTCGCTGCCCCCCAGATAACGTCACACCGCGTTCACCGAGCTTGGTATCGAACCGGTCGGGAAAATCAATAATATTGCTGTATATCTGTGCTTTTTGAGCAGCATCCTCTACTTCCTCAAGCAGCGCTTCCCGCCGATAGAAAGCAATGTTTTCTCGAATGGTCGTGCTGAACAGGAAGCCATCCTGCGGGACATAAGCAATCTGACGACGAAGACTCTCAAGCGTCAAATCCCGGATATCCGTCTCGTTAAACCAAATCGTCCCTGCCGGAGGATCATACGTCCGCAGCAGCAGCTTCATGAGCGTCGTCTTGCCGCTGCCCGTCCTTCCGACAATCCCCAGCATCGTCCCCGGTTTAATATCCAAATTAATATTGCGAAGCGCCTCCTTGGAAGACTCCTCATAGGAAAAGGATAAATGATGAATGTGAATGCCAGCATGTTGAAAGTCTAGCGACAGCGCATCCTTAAACTGCTTGATATCCGGCTGCTTACTGAGCAAATCGTTCAGTCTCTCCAGTGAAGCGCGTGACCGCTGCATCGTGTTGATGACGTTGCCAATTTGCTGCAAGGGGTTCATCAGCATTCGAATGTATAACGTTAAAGCAACAAAGCCGCCAAGCGTAATCTCCTTCGCAATCGTCAAATAGCCGCCAAGCGCAAGCGCGATGATAAGCGACAACGCTCCTAGAAATGGGATAAGAGCCTGGAAGAAGGAGGATACGCGAACGAGATTAAGCTGATTGTCTCTAATCCGATCTACCGTCTCCCCGAAGCGGCGATTCATGATGGGCTCCACCGCAAACTTTTTCGTCACGCGAATGCCGCCAAACTGCTCCTCCGCCGATTCAGTCATCTGGGCAAGCGATTCTTGTACTTTAAGCGAACGCTTGCGAATGACTGGCCCAAGTTTGACAACGATGAAGGGAATCAAAATAAGCGGCAGCATACAAGCAATAATGA
The DNA here is from genome assembly GCF_049725345.1 of Paenibacillus praedii. NCBI lineage: Bacteria > Bacillati > Bacillota > Bacilli > Caryophanales > Paenibacillaceae > Paenibacillus > Paenibacillus praedii. Next base: position 107,685 of record NZ_JBMWAM010000008.1, read on the forward strand.
GGTCGTACGGAATATCGCTTAATACCAGCATCGTAATGACCGAAATTAACAGGATTGTCGCACCGGCTGTCTGATTGACCCCCATCGAAATCGATTCACGAACAGCCGTCACATCGTTCATAAAATAGCTCAACAGCTTGCCTACGCCATTCTTCGAATAAAAGCTCTCGCTTAATCCGGTAAAATGATTAAACAGCTTGCGCCGAGTCAAAAATTCAAACAGACGCCCGACATACATAACCAAGTACTGAGCCAACCCGCCGATCAGCGCAAAACCTGCTCCAATACCGAGCAATAGCCAGCTGTAGTTTACGACTGCCTCCTGCGTTAGATGCCCCGCCTGGAGTTCATCCGTAAAGTCGCGCAGCACCCTCGGAAATTGGACATGAATAATGTTTGCAATCAAATGAAACAAAATCGAAAAAAAGTAAATATGCCATGTCTCTTTAAAGAAATCGACCAATAACCGTTTTGACTTCAAAAGATAATCACTTCCTATTCAGTCGATTATTCGCAAGCATCCTTGACCAACGCTTCCTTCCAGCTAACTTCTTTTGTGTAAAATTATACAACAATTTTGGCAAAATAATGTTAAATCCGCGCAATTCTGAATAAAGCACACGCATCTAGCAATGACAAACAGGCGCACGTCAATCGAAATGAGCTTCGATTGACATGCGCCTTTATAGGAAAATACTTGATTGTCCTTCCGCGTGGAATATATTGCTAAGCCATTGCTAATGCTCATCCAGCCAAAGGATGCTCGTCACGCCGCGCGGATAATATTTGCTGCCGGTGATTTCGCCGGAAATGATCTGATCGCTCCAGCTCCAAATGGACAACGTCTCGTGAGTGAGCCACTCCACATGCGCCGCATCAGCTGCCGCGCCCTTCTCATCCCATTCCCAGCCTAATAGTTGGCGGGCAATAAACTGGCTTAAATAAATTTTGCTTAGCCACGAGTTATTGCTCGTAGAAGAAATTTTCCAACCGCCGTCTGGGAACAAGCAGCTTCCCTCGACAAGCACCGTATCCAAATGCTTGCGCAAAGCTTCAATATAAAATCCAAATCGGCCTTCCGGGTCAAGCGCTTCCTTCAAATTCGTGTAATAAGGAAAAATGAGTCCTTCAATTGCCGGAATGATTCGCGAATCATTACCTTCTCCAATAACAGCCGGTATATAACCTTCCTCGGTTACATGGCTGACAATCGTCCGTGCGCATTTGTCTGCTTGCGAGCCGGCCGTTGCCGCAAGTTCCGTCTTGCCTTCTTCGCGAAGCAGCTTCTCCATGGCCAGATAAGCGGCCCAGCTTTTACCCGCCAAATATATATTGTTGCGCGCCTGTCCGAGCGATACGTCGAGGCTGTCGTAGGTTGTAATCTCCGCCCCGCCCATCGTGCGAGAGCTGTCCAGCCCCATGATGCCATTGCGCTTCGCAGGATCAGGATGATCGCGATTCAGCATACTGTCTAGACAGCCTTCCATCACGTCTAAGTTAGTGCGGAGCCATGCCCGATCGCCTGTCTGTTCGACATAAACAGATGCGCACAGCACCCAGTTAATAAGCTGCTCATGCGTCATATGGGAGAAGCAGCCGTCGATGCCGTACAATTCGTAGGATGAATAATGCGGTCGCGACAGCGTATTGGCCACGCCCATATCATGCGTGAAGCTGATCCCGCCCGGATATTCCGTCCCGTCATTAGGAAAGCGCACTTTATCCTCATAGCTGTACCGCTTCACGAACATGTCCAGCTCATTACGAACGGTCCAAGGGTTCAGCTTCAGCTCGAAAAACAGCTGATCCACCGTTAGATCGAACGTATTCATCATGCGGTACTCACCTTCATTGACGACCCAAAACGGCTCTCCCGCCGCATCGAGCAGCTGCGTCGAGCCATAATAGCTGCGAATCGCATGCGCCAGCATAAACTTCTGGTCATCCGACAGCGCGGCATCGTCGACGATCCGGTTCGCCTCGAGTGACCGGCTAACCAGCTCCTCGTAATGGTCCAAGGCAAATGCAGCAACTTGCTCGATGCTCCGGAAGTAACGCGTATAATAATACGACGTGTCCATGCCCGCTGTGACGAGGCCCGAGCGATGGAAGCAAACCGCGAATCGGTAGGTTCGCCGCTCCCCTGCCGGCACGTCCATAATCAGTGCGCCGACCGGACCTAGACCGAATGTCCAATTTTCCTTAAGCGGATTGGTCAAAATGTTTTCCATACTGAAGTGCTGTGCCGATTGAACGTCCGGATCGTTGGATACGATTGCCGTCAGCCTTCCTTGGCCAACACCGGCTATGCTATCCAGCGTGTCGTCCATCCGCCTCATTGAGCTGTACGGATCTGCGCCTTGATACCCGAAAAAAGCGCGGCGTGTCCGGCTGCCCTTCGTATTATCGATCGTCAGCTCTGCCAGAACGGCAGGCACGAGCGCCAGCTTCAGCTCCTGCTCCGACGATGACGAGGCTACCGGATCGGGTACCGAGTGAACCGGGGAATAAATCTGGAATGTCAAATCGCCTGCTGTCCATTTATCCGTCGACAAACGAAAGTCTCGTTCGATATCGGCCTTGTCATAGTGGAACAAAATGCGCGGCTTGTTCTGATCAGGATCCGGGTTTTCGATATCATAGCGTTTGCTTTCATCATCGACAACGTCGAAGAAGGGCAGCGTGTCATACATACCCTCTCGATCAGCCGATTCGACGCCTATGAATACGTTCTCGCGAGGGGGACGGCCAAGCTCAAGATCCAGACCGCCGCCGCTGCCCGGAAATCCAAGCGTAAAGCTTGCGAATGCGCCGATCGGCGAGTGATGCGCGTTAAAAAAGATATTTTTTGGCATAGGATTAGTCCCTCCAATTCGCTATTTTCAAAAATGACGGCTTCGGCTGATGCTTCTCATCGAAAACAAGCGGCCAATTTTTTCTGCCCCTCACCGGAAAATCGTCCAGCCAAGTATAATCGTCCGCTGCCCCCCAGAACGTAACGGCCGTGATGACCTCCTTATATTCGCGGAATAGGCGGAATACCTGCTCGTAACGCTCTGCTTGCAGCTCCAGCATCTCGGAAGTCGGCTGCTTGAGGTCTGTGCGGCGATCCTCGAAATCAAAGACCGAGATGTCTAGCTCGGTTACCTGAAGCTGCAGGCCAAGTGCCGCGTACCGCTCGATCGCCTCACGGATATCCGCGAGGCTTGGCCCATTCAGATTCCAATGGCCCTGCAAGCCGATCCCGTGGATCGGAGCCCCCTTGTCCTTGAGCGATTGTACTAAACGAATGATCTTGTCGCGCTTCTCAGGAAAACATTCATTATAGTCATTATAGAAAAGCACCGCCTCTGGGTCCGCTTCATGAGCGTACTCAAACGCCTTGGCGATAAAGTCCTCGCCGATAATTTGCAGCCAACGGGAATCCCGCAGCCATACGCCGCTCTTGTCCTCAATCGCCTCATTTACGACATCCCAGCCGTAAATGCGTCCTTTGTAGCGGCCCGCTACAGTATCGATGTGCGACTTCATGCGGGAAAGCAGCGTTTCCCGGTCCACAGTCGCCCCTCCGCTGCCCTCAAACACCCAGTCAGGCGTTTGATTATGCCAGACGAGCGTGTGGCCGCGCATCTTCATGCCATGCTGCCCGGCAAATGCCGCCAGCTTATCCGCCGCCTCAAAGGTGTATACACCCTCCTGCGGGTGAATGCGTTCAAACTTCATATCATTTTCGGCTGTAATACTGTTGTAATGGGCAGAAAGCACATCCTTCTGCGTCTCGATCGTCGTCAGGTTAACGGCTGCGCCGATATCAAAATAATCGCGGTACTGCTCGCCAAGTCTAGGCGTCATGTTTCTCGTTTCAGAGGTCATCGTTATTCTCCTTTTTCGTTCGATTTCACAAAACATATTTGCCGGCTTTTCATTCCCTACAGTAGAAACGTGCGATTAATTGGGGCAAATCAACTTAATCGCCCTCATTTCAAATCAAATTGCCGAATAATTAGGCAAAAATCGATTGAAATAACGGTTATGCTCCGCCTCTTAATAGATCACTCGCGCTTTCTCGTCCGCGATGCCGGATTTGCGGTAAAAATAAGTATTAATGATATCGCGCCACTGCTTCGCATTCTCTAATTGCTCGTTCAATCTCGCCGATACGTGCTCGAACCGTTCCTCATCGATCAAGCCCTTTAGTTCAGTCCAGCGCGCGATCCCATATTCGACGCGCTCCACGCCCTCGAAATGAGTATCGTAAATGTGCTGAATGACCGTACGGCCGGATTTCAAGCGGTGCGTATACGGAACATGATGGAAAAATAGCAGCAGCTCGTCTGGACAAGTGTCCAGGCTCTCATACAAAGTCGCGTTCTCCGCCTCATATTGGCTCGCGTATCCGGTACCTGTTGCTTGTGTCCGGTCTACGCCGATCCCGTGCAGGTCCGCAAAGTGATAGGTCCCCCATTTGGAATATTCATAACCGTCCACGTCGGGTCCGTAGTGATAATGGGGCTTTACCATCCAGCCCACGCCGAGCGGTGCCGTATAGCTTTCATAAATCGGCCACGACTCCAGCAGCAGGTCAACGATCGTCTCTCGGACGTTCCCGCTGCCGCCAAAAGTCTGGCTTGCCCATTCGCTGGCGATCTCCTCAGCCGACAATTCCGGGTTCCAAATCAATCTACCGTAGCCATACAGATTGGCCTGCGCCAAATGATGTCCCGTCCAATTGCTGTCGTCGCCAATATTGCTTACCGCGGTAATGCCGCAGTGCGAATAAGGATGCACATTACCCGCAACGATCTCTTTGATTGAACTGCCTGAGACGGTGTTCCCCTTTCCCTTATGGCCGGTCTCGAACTCCAGTACCTCCTTCCATTGCGGGACCAAATAGCACACATGCCGCTGCTGGCCCGTATATTCTTGCGTAATCTGGAACTCCAGCATTTGGTTCGTCTGCTTCATCGCCCCGAACAGCGGCGATACCGGCTCGCGTACCTGGAAATCCATCGGCCCATTCTTAATTTGCAAAATGACATTGTCCCTAAAGCGTCCGTCAAGCGGCTTAAAATGGTCAAACGCGGCGCGCGCCCGATCTGTCGAGCGGTCGCGCCAATCCTGATGGCAGTTGTACACGAAGCATCTCCACAGCACAAGGCCGCCGTAAGGCTCCAGCGCTTCTGCCAGCATGTTCGCGCCGTCAGCATGATCGCGTCCGTAGGTGAACGGTCCTGGACGGTTCTCCGAATCAGCTTTTACTAGGAAGCCTCCAAAGTCAGGCATGTGCTGGTACACCTCGGCCGCCTTCTCCTTCCACCACCGACCTACCCTTGGATCAAGAGGGTCGGCTGTATCCAAATCGCCAAGCTCAATCGGCCCCGCATAATTGACGCTTAAATACAGTTTGATGCCGTACTCGCGGAATACCCCGGCAATCGCCGATACCTCAGGAAGCAGTAAATCGGTCATAAGAAACGTCTCCGGACGATGCACGTTCACATTGTTGATCACAATGCCATTAATTCCGATAGAAGCCATAAGCCTTGCGTAGTCCCGCACTCGCTCCGAGTCGGATAAGAGCTGATGATCTTTGAAAAAAATCGATCGTCCTGCATAACCTCGTTCCACGCTGCCATCGAGGTTGTCCCAATGATTGATCATTCGCAGTCCGTATTTTGGCGATTCCATTAGCTCCAGCCCCTCGAAGGAAGCGCCCATCTGCATCAATCGCAGCAAATGAAATACGCCATAAAGCGCTCCTTTCTCCGATTTGCCTGCAACGATCAAATGTTTTTGACCAGACTGACGGACTGCTCTAATCAAATAACCTTCCTCGGTCAGCGACTCCGCTTCTCTTGAACGAAATTCTCGATCAAAAAGCCCGAACTCCCCGATGACACCAACAGCCACATATCCCTCCTGCTTGGCTTCCTCTACGATGGCCGGCTCCATGCCGAGCAGTAAACCGATGCCTTTCGCCAGCTCTCGAACCGCGGTCTTCAGCGGCGCCGCTTGCCCGCTCTCCTGCCGCACAACGGATGGAGCCATGATTTCCATCGTCCAGCTCGCGTATTCCTTGCTTAAAGCATCATCCGTTACCTTGTCGCATCGCAGCCAGCTCTTATATCCGTTATCGCCCACATCAAATCCTCCCATCAAATGCGAAAACGCTCCCGCCCGATTGCTAGAATCATCGCAAGGGACGCGGCTCGGCATCTATAGTTGCTTAGTTTTTGTTCCGTACGTCTCCATTAGCCCTTCACGCCGCCTACCGTCATCCCTTTGACAAAATACTTCTGAAGGAACGGGTAAGTCATAATGATCTGCAGACTGGCTACAATCGCCATCGTCGCGCGGATCCATAATGCCATCCGGCAGCCCCTCGATAAAGGAGCGAATGACGATCATATTGAATACGCCGATAATGGCGGGGATAATATACACCCAGAAAGAGTTACTAAGGTGAAGCTCTTTAATAAGGAAGTAGCCTGGAATTAGACCCCCGCTGAAATACATCGTCCGATAGACAAAATCCTCTTTTTAAACATGCTTGGTAATCCCCTCTTAATCCTTATCGCTCGCTCTATTTGTAAGCACTTTCATCATAAAACGAAAATGGTTCATTGTTTACCCCTCAAACTTTAGTTCCTACTTTAAAAAGCATAGAAACATCGTTGACGCTTGTTCACGGTGTTTCTTTCGTACATCCTCTTATGCGCCCTACTCTTGCAGTGGAAGCCGGAGCTCAACGACGGTTCCCTTACCCTCCTCGCTTCGAATATCGAAGCTGAAGTCATCCTTGTAGCGTAGCTTTAGACGGATATATACATTTTTCATACCGACGTTGTCGCCAATCATGTCATCTCCCTGCAAAGAATGAAGCAGCTCCCTCAGCTTGTCAGGAGACATTCCCTTGCCATTATCCGACAGTCGGAATACAATACGGTTGTCCGCGCACCTAATTTGAATCGCAATGAGCCCAATACCCGGCGTGCTCTCGATGCCATGTATGCTAGCGTTTTCCACGAACGGGAGCAGCGTCATTTTCGGAATCATATGCTCATAGACCGTTTCATCCACCGTAAGCTGATACTCCAGCTTATCGCCGAATCGGTATTTTTGAATTTCAAGGAAGCACTCGATCAGCTCCAGCTCCTCCCGCACGGTGACCCAGCTTCGCTTCCAGGAAATCGAATTGCGGAACACCTTATACATGTCCCGCCCTCCTCTATTTCACAAGTGCTTTTTTTACAATCGCTTTCATAATGATTATAGCTTTGAAGTCAAATCGAAGCTTACCCAAATAATTTAATATTTTATCCAAAAAATTAAAGGTCACGCCTTCGCTTATCCTGCTTGCCTCTCTCCTTCTTGTTTCAAAAAAAGAAAAAACGTTTATTTATAACTAAGAAAATCGAAAAGGAGAGATGTCAAATGTCTGAGCAACAATCAAGTAACGGCATTCTGCTGGGAGCAATTGTAGGAGGTGCCATTGGCGCAGTGACCGCACTCCTGCTAGCTCCAAAATCCGGTTCAGCTCTGAGGGAGGATCTGGCATCAACCTGCCAAACCCTCACCCAAAAAACGAAGGAAATCGCCTGCACTATAGGCCAAAATACAAAAGATATCGCTTCAACCATTGGTCAAACTACAAACAACCTTGCCACTACTGTGAAGGAAGAGGCTGCAGATCTCGTTGACCACGCAAAACAATCTAACCAAAATATTATGAGCGCTGCATCCTCCAGTAAGGAAGATGTGAAAAAAGATCTCACTGACACCAGCGGGTCTTCAATATGAAAGAAAAATTAAACAATAAAACAAATTCCATGGCGCCAACCGAGAAGGAAATGATAAAGCACGGTGAGGATATGGATAAAATGAAAACCAATACGGAAATCATTGAGAAGGGTCTGATCCCTGATCCCAAGCAATAATAATTTACATCATACACACAAAGCAACCCCTTTCCACTTCATAGGTGGAAAGGGGGTTTTTCATTCACTCCGTTATAAACTGAAAAATAATTACAATGCCTCAGGATCGGGCTCTCGTTCGGCTAGCAGCTGCTTAAGCTTCTCTATAGCTCTTTTCTGGATACGAGAGACACTCATCTGCGATACGCCCAGCTGCTCAGCGATATCTCGTTGCGATTGTCCGCTATGATAAGCTAAAAACAGCACCTTCTTCTCTTCTTCCTTCAATTGATCCAGCGCTTCCTCTAAATCCAGACGGTTATCGACAGACTGATACTCGTCCTTATCCGAACGGATCAAATCACCAATTGTAGCAGCGCTCTCTCCTTCGCTGGACAGCGGCGTATCAAGCGATACATAGTGATACGATTCACGGCAGGACAACACCTCGATCGTCTCCTCCACCGAAAGCTCAAGATGGGCTGCGATCTCCTCGATTTTCGGGGAATGCCCAAGCTCAACGGTTAAATGATCGATCGCTTGCTGGATGAGCAGCCCCTTCTCCTTGATTCGTCTAGGCACTTGGATATACCAGGATTTATCGCGCAAATAATTTTTAAGATGTCCAATAATACTCTTCATCGCATAGCCTTCAAATGGAATTTCCCGTGAGCTGTCATAATTTTTAAACAAACGAAGCAAAGAAAGCTGGCCAACCTGATAAAGATCCTCATAGAGGTCAGGCCGGCTTCGAGACATTTTCGAGGCAGCCATTTTGACAATGGGTTCAAAATGCTGCAGCAGCAGAGTTGCCGTCTCATTGCAATTCGTTTCCTGGTAAAGCTTCATTTTCATAATCATTTCTTTCGGATCTAAGTAGGACGGATTCAAATTCATGCCATCTCCTCTTTCCTACCAAAGAGCTTGGTTAGAATCACCTCGGTACCTCTTTCAGAAAATACTTCAACACGATCCATCAGGGCATGCATCATAAAAATGCCCAGACCGCCTGCAGTTACTTCGCTAAGCTCTTTATCGTGAAGCGCCGCCGCTTTATGCTCGGCATATTCATACTTAAAGCTGCTTCCCTCATCCTTTATGCGAATCGTAATCCCTTCCGATTCAAGCTCAAACCGAAGCTCGATCATTCCATTGTGCTGATTGCTGTATGCATGAAGAATGACATTCGTGCATGCCTCCGTAACCGCAACCTTCATATCTTCTATTTCTTCATAAGTAAACCCCGCTTTATTGGCAATACCAAATAAAGTAAGTCTGACAATATCGACATATTCCGGTCTTGCCGGAACCGTTAAGCTGATGTATTGTTCCATATTTTTCCATATCCTCTCTTGTATAGGTTATATTATAGCCTATCTTGTTTTTATTTTGTTCCATACCTTTACGCCGGAAATTATTCCGTCTAAGATCATGCTTACTATCCCCGGCTCTTTCACAGGCCGAGCACTCTCTTTTTTCATTGATACTGCAATGCTGGATGCCGTTTGTTTGGCTGCCCCCGTGAAGGAGTGGATGGCATGGCCGATATCGCTGACAGAAGCAAATACAGAATCCAATGCGCTTAGCTTCGTGCGGACATCGAGCGTCATCGCATTCGTATGATGAACAGCCTCCTTGACATCGGCACTGATTTGCGTAACTTCAGTCCTTAGCTGTCCGATCGCATGCTTCGTTTCTTCTAGCGTTCCCCGCAATGACTTTAGGGTTTGAACTAGAGCATATGTTAGTATGACAAAGGCAACCGCTATAATAACAATACAAATCTGAATGATCATATCCATCTCAGACACCACTTCCTTTTATTCAATAATTACCCTGTGAGGCTTATCTTGAAACAGCGATGACTTCTGCGATTTTCCCCAAATCATGCGTCAAAATTGTCGTTTGTTACAATCATGTTATAATAGAGACAACTAGTTACAAACTATCATTTTTTTGAAAAAGGAGCTTATCATGCTGCGAGATATGAGATTAACGATTCGCACCAAAATATCCATCGGCTATTTTCTCATCCTTTGCTGCCTGGGCGTGTCCATTCTTATCGTGAGCGGCAGAATAGCTTCCCTTCAGAATGAAATTGAAACCATTACAAGCCGTGATATTGAAATTCATAACCTCATAACGACGATTCGTTATAATGCCATAAGTATGGAAACAAGCCAGCGCGGCTACATCATTACGGGAGACGAGACATACTTGGAGCCTTATTATTCCGGGAAAGACGATTGGGAGTCTAACTACAACACGCTCTATGCGTTTATTTCCGACAATCCTGATACGCGTAGAGATTTGGAGGAAATTAAACATACCATTGAGAACTGGATCGAAACAGCCGGAGAACCTTCTATTGCACTGAGACGAGATAATAGGACGCAAGAAATTATCGACTTCTTTAATGAAGATAGCGGCAAGCAGGATATTGACAAACTGCGCGTAAATTTCGAGGCTTTGCATCAAAATCAAATCCAAGAAACGAAAAACTATATTTTAAAATTGGAAAACCGAAATGATATGCTCATTATAAGCCTATATGCGATGCTGCTTCTGCTCTCTATCGTTGCTTTTGCAATCATAACTTTCGTATCCGGTTCAATTGTTAAAACAATCAACCAGGTTGTTGGCACGATCAAAAACATCGCATCCTCTGGAGGCGATTTGTCCACGCGCATCGACGTCAAGAGCCGAGACGAAATCAAGGAGCTGGCAGAAGCCACAAATGCTTTGCTCGATAATGTTCATCGTCAAAATTGGATTCAAACGAAGATCGCCGATGTCGCGACCTCGAATCAAGGAATTAACGACATAACGACTTTAGCTCAATCCTTCTTATCATCGGTCGCTCCAATGCTCAACGCTACCTACGGAATATTTTATATTCGCAAGGGAGCTGGGAGGCAAGAACGGCTCATCAAGCTATCTGCCTATGCTGGCTCTGGCGAGGAGGACGGGGTACCAAGCTTCCGTTTAGGCGAAGGCCTTGTCGGCCAAGCTGCACTGGACAATCGCGCCTTTCTCCTGAACTCGACTCCCGATCATCCGATCAGAATGAGATCCGGTCTGGGTGAGGCATTGCCGCACAGCATTCTCGTCGTGCCGGTAGCGTTTGAAGGCAAAGTAATTGCAGTCGTAGAATTTGCCTCATTAGAACCGTTTACTTCACAGCATATGAAGCTGATGGAGCAAATCGAAGAATCCCTGGGCGTTGCTATCAATAATGTGGCGGGACGTATGGAAGTAGAGAGACTGCTTAGCGAATCGCAAGTGCTGACAGAGGAGCTTCAAGCACAAACCGAGGAGCTGCAGGCACAGTCGGAGGAGCTGCAGATGCAGCAAGAGGAAATGCGCATGACAACCGAGCATCTGGAGGAGCAATATTTATATGCTGCCCTAAAAACGAAGGAGCTGGAAAAGGCGAAGGCCGAGCTTGAGCTTTACTCTGAGCGGCTGAAACAAAGCTCGCAGTATAAAAGCAATTTCCTAGCCAATATGTCGCATGAGCTTCGAACCCCACTAAACAGCATTCTGATTTTGTCACAAATTCTTTCCGAAAACGAAAATGAGACACTTACGTTGGAGGAAACAAACTATGCTAAAGTTATTCACACCTCTGGTAACGATTTATTGGCACTTATTGATGATATTTTGGATTTAACGAAGGTAGAAGCTGGTAAGGTCCTATTGGTAATGGATGAAGTAAATGTAACCGAAATTCCGGATTACATGACGCTCAGCTTCAACTCTGCAGCCGAGAAGAAAGGGATCGCGTTCCTTGTCGATGTGGATGATGACGTCCCCTCTGTCCTCTATACGGATGGTCAGCGGCTGCAGCAAATTTTGAAGAACCTATTGTCTAACGCGTTCAAGTTTACTGAAACAGGCTCCGTCACATTGAAAATTAAGAACGCTGACCCACAGCTCATTGAAGCATATGTTCCGGAGCATAATAACGAGCCCGTTTTAGCTATTTCAGTTATTGATACAGGAATCGGCATCCCGCACAGCAAGCAGGAGCTTATCTTCGAAGCCTTCCAGCAGGTAGATGGCGAAACTAACCGTCAATATGGCGGGACCGGACTTGGCTTATCAATATGTAATGAGTTTACGAGACTGTTAGGAGGACGCATTGTTCTAGAAAGTGAAGAACAGAAAGGAAGTACTTTCACCCTCTACATACCGAGCAGGCCTCATATGGAGAAGGAGCAGTACGTCAGCCTTAATGAGGAAGTTGCTGCCGCATCTGTCGCCGCTTCGACTGCTGATGTGGCTTCCGATGCTATAGAGCAACCAATTAGCCAATCCGAGGACTCAGAATTATCTGTATTTAAAGGCAAGAAGCTGCTGCTTGTAGAGGATGATTCACGTAACGTATTCGCCCTTGTCAAAGCGCTTAAAAGCAAGGATTTTATCGTCACTGTCGCAAATAATGGAAAACATTGTCTGGAGATCGTCCAACAGCAGTCAGATTTCGACCTGGTCCTTATGGATATTATGATGCCGATTATGGATGGCTTCGAGACCATGAAGATTCTCCGTCAGGATCAGAGAATGCTCGACACTCCAATTATTGCGCTCACGGCTAAAGCGATGAAGAGCGATCGTGAAAAATGCTTGGAGGCCGGAGCTTCCGATTATATTAGCAAGCCATTAGATATGGATCAGCTATTCTCGCTCATGCGAGTATGGCTGACGAAACAGGTGAAGCATTGAGCGGCTACTGGGAAGATGATCAAACAGACCTGGATTGCGTATCGCCGGATGAACGAGAGCAAATCGAAACCGATTTGCTTCTCGAGGGTATATATCGTGCCTATGGTTTCGATTTTCGGCATTACTTACGCTCATCTCTTCGCAGACGTATTCATTACCGTATGAATGAAGAAGGCTTGCAAACAATTACAGAATTGTTAAACAAAGTGCTGCATGAGCCGCTGTTTATTGACAGACTGATAAATGATTTTTCTATAAAAGTGACGGAAATGTATCGGGACCCTAGCTTCTTTCTTGCCTTTCGGAGGGATGTTGTGCCGCTGCTTAAGCAGCAGCCCGAAATTCGAATTTGGCATGCAGGCTGTGCCACCGGAGAAGAGGCTTACTCGATGGCTATCCTGCTTCTCGAGGAAGACTTACTCAGTAAAAGCAAAATATATGCTACCGATATGAATCAGCTTGTCATCGACGAGGCCAAGCTGGGGAAATTTCCGCTCAAGCGTATGCAGAGCTTTACGAAAAACTATTTGAAGGCAGGCGGCACGAAGGAGTTCTCCTCCTACTATCATACTGACAATAAGCACGCCTACTTCCATGATTCAATCAAACAAAATATGATGTTTGCGCAGCATAATCTGGCAACCGACGTTTCCTTTAATGAATTCCACGTTATCTTATGCCGTAACGTGCTCATCTACTTTGACTCCGATCTCCAGTGCCGTGTGCATAACCTGTTTTTTGACAGCTTGTCTTCTTACGCCTTTCTCTGCCTGGGCAGTATGGAGTCGCTCATCTCCGTTCACAGGCCTGAGTACCATGATTTTAATGCGACGGAGCGTATATTTCGCAAAAAATAAACATGAATAAGATGGAGCTGGGACAATCCTTGCTCCATCTTATTTCGTGGATTCGAGTGTTTTTCTACAGCTCAACCCACCCTATTGGACTTTCTTCGCCGAATCTCACGCCTCACAGCAGGGGCAACCTCCGTTGCCAACAGCTCAATAGCCTTGGCGACTCTGGAGAAGGGCTGTCCGCCGATATCCATCTGGGCTACGAAGCGATGATGTCCGAACAGCTCATATTGATAAAGAATCTTCTCAACGATTTGCTCTGGACTTCCAACCGCCAGTCCTTCATCAGATCGAACAAATTGTTCAAAATCCGGTCTTGTTAATTCGAATCTGCGCCCTCTCTCCCGCATAAGCGGTTTCCAGTAGTTCACGTAATATGGATAAAATTCATCAAGCGCTTGCTTCGATGTTGGCGCAATATAACCATGACTGTTAACAGATATTTGAAGGCCCGCGGGGTTGTGGCCTGCTGCCAAATAGGCTTTCCTGTAGAGATCAACCACTGTCTTATAATAGGCCGGATCGCCGCTCAGCAGTGCTAGTGCCATCCCTTGACCTAATGTGCCGGCTCTAAGCGCGCTCTCCCTGGTTCCCCCAACGCCAATCCAGACCGGTATGGCTCCTTGGATAGGACGTGGTGAAATTTCAGCATTGTCCAGTGACGGACGAAAATTCCCGTTCCAGGTAATTCTTTCATTTTCGTTCAGTTTGAGCAGCAATCCAATCTTCTCAATGAATAGCTCTTCATAATCGTTGAGATTATAACCAAAGAGCGGAAAGGATTCGACAAACGCTCCACGACCAGCAATAATCTCGGCGCGACCATTAGAAATCAAATCCAGTGTCGCGAAATCCTCAAACACCTGTACAGGGTCCGAGGTGCTGAGTACCGTCGTTGCGCTAGTCAGTCGAATTCGCTTCGTTGCCTGAGCGATGGCCGCCAGAACAACGGGTGGAGATGATGCAGCAAAATCCAACCGATGATGCTCGCCGAAGCCGAATACATCTAATCCAGCCTCATCGGCCAGCTTGGCCGCCGCGACGATTTCTTCCAATCTTTGTCGTGCAGTAACCGTACGGCCAGTTTGCGGATCGGCAAACAAATCTCCGAACGTATATACGCCAAACTGAAAATCGGATTCATGCTCTTTACTCGTTTCGTTGCTCATAGAGACCATTTCCCCTTCATTCTAATCTATTTCGAGCACCATCCTGTACATCATTATTTCGCATCAACAGATATCGCGCCCACATTCGTAAGTGCCTCTAATCGAAAACCTCCGGACCCAATTGTCCCCATTTTTTCGTTTGAGGAATTAACATCATACTGGACTTCTTCCAAATTAGCCGTTACTTCTCCAGCTTCGCTTTTCAAATTAACGATAGCAGTCTTCGGAGATTCGTTCAATGAATTTTTATTTCCTCCACATCATGCTTTATATCCTCGCGGCTGACGAGCTTCCCTGAGCCAGAGCCTTCTCCAAACACCGAATTTTGAACATTGTCCGCTATGATGATATTTCATTCTCTCGTCCCCTGTCTCTTCATCTTCAGCTAGGGGATTGGCTGATTAATTGACGCAAAAGAACACTCCACATACATGGAGTGCTCTTTCATTTCTAAATGATATGCTTCATACGATATGCTTTGTCATGACAACCTCTGTCAACCCGTCTGCTATGTTGACGTTGACTTCGTCCATAAGAGCCTGCATGAGGTAAATGCCAAGACCTCCGACCTTTAATTCACTCACATCGCCATCCTGCAGCGGTGAAGCTGTAGCCAGTGCATCCGAATATGTAAATGTAGGTCCATTATTTTTCACTTTAATCGTAAGGGAGGTGTCCTCGCATTCAAAGTTGATATCAATCACGGCGAGCTCTTTTTCCTGAGCGCCATGAAGCACGGCGTTATTGCAAGCCTCCGATACCGCTACCTTCATATCCTCAATATCCTCGAACGGAAAATTCATTTTTGAAGCAATGCCAAAGAGACAGATTCTGACCATATCCATATAATCCGCATGGGCAGGTATTTGTAGACGAATGGCATTCATGCTTAAGCCTCTGTCCCTTCTGTCAAATATTTGGATATCCCCGTCATGTCAAACAAGCGCTTAATAGATGGCGGTATTTCTCGCACAAAAAACGGCGATTTTATTTGATCGCGCAGCTTCAGCACCGAAACAATAATGCCGATTCCGGTACTGTCAATGTATTTCAAATGCTTGAGATTTAAAACTAATGCCTTGTCCTCGCGGTTCATTACAGGCTCAAGTGCCGCTCTAAGCTGCGGTACAACAGACAAATCGAGTTCTCCGCTAACATGAAGAATAAATTGTTCATTCGTTTCTTCTTCTAAAATTTGAAATTGTTCAGCGTTCATTCTTTTCACTCCTACATTGATGATATATGAAAAAAATTTATAGTATTCAGCTGCTTGGTGTCTGGATCGATAAATAGCTTTAGCAATGCTTCATTTCGCTCAAAAACAAGACCATCCTCTGTTATATGCTCAGGCTCCCCGAGCATTTTGGTTATATCCTCAATCGTTGCAGGAAGCGGTCTTCCATTGATAAGCAGCGACTGCGCTCCTTCTAAAATCTCAACAAAACTAACGACGTCGTCGCGGAAGATAACATTCATTCCTGGGTACTCATAAATAATAAAGTCCGGAAAATACTCGTCCTCCGAGATAAGCTCAGGCTCCCCTAGCTTCTCAACAATGCTGCTTGTATTATCGTATAGTGTAATATCGTTAACGGATATAAGCTGCTCCTTAGAAGCTGTCGAAAGGGACATAGAAGCTGTTGATATTTCACCCATTGAGTGAATTGGCTTGGCCTGCTCTTCAAGACTTGCTTCCTGCATGACCACAGATATAGAATCTAATGATCCTAGATCACCGGAGACCAAGAGCATGCTGCCAATCAAACAACCGATTAAAATCATGTTCTTCATATGTAATCCCTCCAAATCGTCAGGCCTTCATGAAACTAGCTTATAGTTACATATACACTGTTCTCCCCTTACTGAAACAGATTTAGACTTGTTTATGGAAAAAATCAGTCTGCCTTCATCATCTTCCGATATCATGAAGCAGCAATCATCACCAAACAAATATCGTCGCGCTGATAGTCGCTATTATACTCGGCCAACATGTTTTTCACGATATCTTCCGGCTTGTCCTCAAATCTCAAATTCAAGTGCTCAATCATCTGATCCAGCTTATCCTCCTCACCCTCTCCCAATGAATCCAATAGCCCGTCCGTATAAAGAATGATCTTCATAGGCTCATCATAGGGGATGATGCCCTTGCGAATATCGATGCTCTCAAATAAACCAATCGCACCGCATCCTTCTGTGAGGAGCGTCACTTGATCTCCCAACAGCAACTTGCCAGCGGGATGGCCCGCATTTACATATTCAATTGTTCGTTTCTCTGTATCTACTACGAGATAAATAGCCGTAAAATAATAATTAAGCAGCTCTTCCTCCTTATATAGCTGCATCATATAACCATTCAACTCTTGCATGACGAGCTCCGGGTCGGTGATTCGAATAATCGTATCCCGCAGCACAGAGGAAATATACATACAAACCAGTGAAGATGAAATACCGTGTCCCATCATATCGAGCAAAATAACGCCATAACGATGTTGATCGATATGGTACCACGCGTAAAAATCACCTGCAAGCTCAGAAGAGGGCTGATATACCGCACTGATTTTTATTTTGTCATCTTCAATCGGTTGGCTCAGCACATTCCGTTGCACCTTCTTAGCAAGCTCCAGCTTGACCTTCATCTGTTTGTCACGCTCCTTGTGCCAATCGATCTCCTGCTTAAGCCGCAGCGCGGAACGGATTCGTGCAAGCAGCTCCATCTTATTGATCGGCTTCATGACATAATCGCTGGCACCGGCATCAAGCGCCTCCGCCATTTTGCTGGAATCGCCTAATGCGGTTACGAATATAATGGGCACATCCTTGTAACGTTCCACCTTTTGTATCGTTTTGCATGCCTCAAGACCATCTATCTCAGGCATCATCATATCCATAAGAATCAAATCAATGTTTGTCTCTGCTGCCGCCATCGATTCGATATCCAGAAGCTCGTACAGTTCTATAGCCGAAGAAACAACCTTCAAATCCTCGTATCCTGCTTTATTTAAAATAGCCTTGATTATAAGCTGATTTGTAGCATTGTCGTCAACGATTATGATACTCATGTATTGGCTCCTTTTAAATCGTGTATTCTTCTTCTATTGTGAAGAAAATTTATAGTGGAGTCAACAAGGACGCCTAAAGGACCTACCCGCGGGTAGGTCCTTTTATACGATATAAGTCGATTAGAATCGTGTGTTCGAATGAATAAAAGGAGGATAATAGTATACGGCCGAATCATAATGGTCGTCTTCGTAATTATATTCCTGACCGCTCCATGCGATGACCAAAATTTTATCCTGATCCATCTCGCGCTCAAGCCGTTCCGCATCCTGTTTTGAAATGCCCAGCGACCTCATTTTAGCACGCAGCTCGTCACCATTGGATCGGAATATATTCGCGATCGCGGTTCCCAGGCCTTCTTCCACAACACCAATTTTCTTGGCATCGGTATTGTCGGCAATCCGCTTTGTCCGGTCCTTATCATGAGTCAGTACAAAAATCCGTTCATCTCCATAGCCGTCATTGCGGAATTTGTATACTTGCTCCTGTACCTCAGCAATATTGTCAACCGTGTGCACCTTTGTTTGGTTAAAATCATTCATATTCAACGCCTCCTCATCAAATTGTTTTATTAGGGTCACGTCATACAATGAATATTGCTAACTGACTCGTCTTCGACCAGCAATCAGCGAGACAATAAGCAGTACAATGAATACGAAGAATAGTACTTTTGCAATTCCGGCTAATGCAGAAGCAATTCCTAAAAAGCCGAAGACACCAGCTATAATCGCGAGAATGAAAAACATTAATGCCCATCCTAACATCGGAATCACCCGCCCTTCTAAAGTGTTTTTGCTAGCTTGACATGTTATTAACCTCCCTCTTCCCGTTTGAAACAATGATTTTTTCGCGCAGCCCAGCCAAATTAAAGCTAGTAAAGAAGAAATAAAAATAGAGATTTGCAAATGTTTCAGAAATAGTAGAATCGGTTAAGAGACTACACGAAACAATATTGCTAATAGAAAAGGCTGGTGAAGATCGATGGAAAAGAAGCGTATTGACGTGAATGGCATCGATTTAGTCTATGAAGAATGCGGTAGCCGCAATAAAAAAGTAATTGTATTGCTGCATGGCTTTTGCGGCTCATCCCTATACTGGCACAACATTTGTCCTATGCTTAATGAGCAATACCGTGTTATTGCTCCGAATCTGCGCGGTCACGGCGGCACCTCTAGTCCTGAGGGCATCTATACGATGGAGACGATGGCCGAGGATGTCATGAAGCTGCTCGAGGCGCTCGATATTCAGAAGGTTACCATGTTCGGACATTCGCTAGGCGGTTATGTAACGGCAGCCTTCGCTGATAAATATTCTAATATGCTTAACGGCTTAGCGTTGATCCATTCCACCATAATGCCCGATTCGGATGACGGGAAGAAGAAACGTATCATGGATATCGAGGCTATTCGCGATAAAGGCATCGGTCCCTACGTTCGAGGACTTATTCCCAACTTATTTAATGAAGAGAAACTAAGCGAAATGCGCGATGAGGTGGATCAGTTCATTAAGATCGGACAGGAGATAAAGCCAGAAGCGGCTATCGCTACCCTTGAAGGCATGAAGCTTCGCCCGGATCGCAGCCATGTGCTGGCTGAAGCTCAATATCCGGTATTAATCGTTGCCGGCGCTGCGGATGCTGTCATTAAGCCGGATGACAGCTTTACCGTCACGAGCCTCGAAACGCCGCTGGAGACCTATCATTTCCCGCACATTCTAGAAACGACCTTTGAGGATGTCGCGCATATGAGCTTCGTAGAGGTATCCGATCAGTTAGCTAGAGTGATGTCCACTTATTTGAAGACGCTTTATGAGCGGGAGAGTACGAGAGCTGAAGCCTAGCAAGCGGCCAGCATGAAGTCTTCATGCTGAGCACGCTCTGCTGCGATCTCGTAATAAAATAATAATATTTAGCGGATAACGGGCTGTCTCAAACGCAGATTACTGCTGCTGGGACTGCCCTTTTTGTGTTTTCTCCATTCCCACTTTTCACTACCATACTTGTATGGTAGTATGGAAGTAAAATGAGGAAAGGGGCAATCGCATGGACTTCAGCTTACGCACGCAGCCCATATCGACGCGGGATGCGGTCTATATGCAGCTTAGAGAACAAATATTAAAGCTTGAGCTGCCACCGGGAACACCCTTGTCCGAGAACGAGACCTCTGTGTTATTCAAGGTAAGCCGAACGCCGGTAAGAGAGAGCTTTGTCCGGCTAGCGCAGGAGGGACTTGTACATGTGCTTCCGCAGCGCGGCACATTCGTAGCGCTAATCGATACGGCGCTGGTCGAGGAAGCGCGGTTTATGCGAGAACAGCTGGAGAAAGCCGTCATTGTGCTAGCATGCCAGCATTTTCCGGACCAGCAGATGTCGGAGCTTGAGCTTAATCTGCAGCGGCAAGAGGCTTGCGTGCGAGCGCAGGACGACAAAAGCATGTTCGAGCTGGACGAGGCATTCCACCGCATCTTGTTCGACGGCTGCAGCAAGAGCAATATGTGGGCAGTCATGCAGCAGATGAACGCTCATCTGAACCGCAGCCGCATGCTCCGGTTGGTCGACGACCACAATTGGGAGCATCTGTATGAGCAGCATTGCTCGATGCTTGAAGCCATGAAAGCGAAGGATACAACGCGCGCCGAACGGCTGATGAAGGAGCATCTTAGTCTGAACATCGCGGATCAGGCACTGCTGAAAGAAAAATATCCGAATTATTACAAATGACAATGGGAGGTCTCGATTGGTATGCGTATGACATTCAGATGGTTCGGGGAGGGGAACGATACCGTTCCGCTGAGCTATATTAAACAAATCCCGGCAACCGAAGGTATCGTCTGGTCGCTGCATGATGTGGCGGCTGGCGAGGAATGGCCGATGGAACGAATATTGAAAGTGAAGCGGCAGGCTGAGCAGGAAGGCTTACATATCGACGTTGTTGAAAGCGTTAACGTGCATGAGGACATTAAGCTTGGTCTCCCATCGCGTGACTTGTATATCGATAATTATAAGAAAACCATCGAGAAGCTGGGAAGCGTCGGCGTCAAGGTTATTTGCTATAACTTCATGCCGATCTTCGACTGGCTGCGCACTGATCTGCATAAGCCGATGGAAGATGGCGCTACGGCGTTATTTTATGAGAACAGCCGTATAGCGAATGCCGATCCATTCCAATTGGTCGATGAAATCAACGCGAATTCTGCGCTGACGATGCCAGGCTGGGAGCCGGAGCGGCTGCAGCATCTAACGAAGCTATTCGAGGCCTATCAAGGCGTGACGGAGGAGAAACTGTGGGACAATCTTCAATATTTTCTGAAAGAGATCATTCCCGTGGCCGAGCGCAGCGGAATCCGAATGGCGATTCACCCGGATGATCCGCCTTGGTCCGTATTCGGGCTTCCGCGCATCATGACCTGTCAGGAAAACTTCCGAAAGTTTTTGAAGCTTTATGACAGTCCTAACAATGGCATTACGCTGTGCAGCGGATCGCTTGGCGCGAATCCAAGCAATGATATCGTATCCATGATTTATGAATTTGCCGATCGTATTCCGTTTGCTCATATTCGCAATGTTCGCGTGTACGAGAATGGCGATTTTATCGAAACGTCGCACCGCACGCAAGACGGGTCGGTCGATATTGCAGGTATTGTGCGTGCCTATCATGAGATCGGATTTACTGGCTATGCGAGACCTGACCATGGCCGTCATATTTGGGATGAGAAATGCCGGCCTGGCTACGGATTATATGACCGCGCTCTTGGTATTATGTACTTGTGGGGATTGTGGGATGCTTATCGCCTTGCCTCTGGAGAGAAGGTGTCCGGCCTATGACACAGCTGCCTATTCATGATTCATTGTCAGGCAAAGTAGCGGTCATTACTGGCGGGGCAGGCGTGCTCTGCCGCTTCATGGCACTGGAGCTTGCTCGTCAAGGCGCGAAGGTCGCGATTCTGAATCGTACAGCTGAGAAAGGCGCCGTCGTTGCCGAAGAAATTCGGGCCGCTGGCGGAACTGCCATCGCTGTTGCTTGCGACGTCACAAACGCGGAAAGCACGCGGGCTGCCGGTCAAGCAGTGCTCGAACAGCTTGGGGCCTGCGATATATTGGTCAATGGAGCTGGCGGAAATCATCCGAGCGCGAACACGACAAATGAAATTTTCAAGCCTGAGCATTTGAATGCGGAAAATGTGACTACATTATTCAATCTGAGTGTTGACGGCTTCCGCAGCGTGATGGATTTGAATTTTGTCGGAACACTCATTCCGACGCAAATTTTTGCGGAGCAAATGCTTGGGAAGCAGGGCGCCGTCATCATTAACATCTCATCAATGAGCGCCCCGTCGCCAATGACGAAGGTTCCCGCCTACAGCGCGGCAAAAGCGGCGATCGTCAACTTCACGCAGTGGCTGGCCGTTCATCTCGCGGAATCCGGCATCCGGGTGAACGCGATCGCGCCCGGCTTTTTCCTTACCGAACAAAACCGCACGCTGCTGCTTAAAGAGGATGGAAGCTTGACCGAGCGCTCGGGCAAAATCATTTCCCACACGCCGATGCGTCGCTTCGGGAAGCCGGAGGATCTGCTCGGCGCCCTGCTTTGGCTGGCCGATGAGACGACAGCCGGCTTCGTTACCGGCACGACAATTTCTGTAGACGGAGGATTTTTGGCTTATTCCGGCGTTTAGAGCAGGCAGGATGCTGCCCCATCCTTTCCTCTGTATGAGATAGCTGGCATTTTGCCACCCTACAGGATGAAAGGAGGGGAAGCAGCAATGACATCACCCAAAAACCGCCGTGAAAATGTATGGAAGCAGCGGAAGGAAAACCAACACCCGCATGGCAAAGTAAAGTCCTTTGAAGAATTGAGCCAAGAAGACGACGGCTCCAAATCGAAGCAATAACGAAAAAACTTGTGATTAGGACGAAGTGACAAACAAACCTCCATCTGCAGCGGATACGCGGATGGAGGTTCGTTTCTTATTTGTTCGTTATGCCATCCATGAACGCGGCAAACCGGTAGTTTTTCACAATCCACTTGCCATCCTCGCGCTTCCATCCTTTGCTTGCAGCCAAGTATTGTACGATTTGCTCCTCGGTCAGCTTCATGATCAGCACTCCTTATTCATCCTATAGCTTTGTTTGCAGCTCATATAACTCGCGCACATCGCATTTAACCGAATCAGCAATCGATATGGCTGTTTTTAACGGCATGACTCTCTTATTCTCCATATAATCATCAATCCGCTCCGGCCTAACGAGTAACGCTTGTGCCAGCTGCTCCTTGGTCATGCCGCAATCGATTAATCGCTGCTCCAGCAGGCAGCGGCCCAGCTCGATTTTCATGATTTCGCCTCCTAAGTCGAGACTGTTAAATAATATAAATATTATTCTACCTCCATCTTAATCTCCTCATACTTCTCGTCAAAGGAGATGTGAAGCGTCTTGTTTTCCAAGTACCACAAATTATCTTCTTCCATATAATACGTGACGCCTTCAACAACATCGCTAACTCCGATACTCCTCGGGATATCCTTGATCACGCCGAGCGACAGCCCCGGATGAACACTGCCGCAGCCGCCTAGTCGCACATAAATCCGAATCGCATCCCCATCCGCCAAACCCATCTCCGTCTTATACCAACGCGCCGCCGGCTGCTCCACCACTAATTTCATCGCTGTCAGCTCCTTGTTTTATCTTTCGTATGATTATGAGCAGCGTACTGTCAACAGATAACCTCATCCTAGTCCGTGTTGCATATTAATCGCTTGCTCTTCCATCATTACGAATTACACCGGAACTGTCAACCATGACCTGCAAAGCATTTGAGCCTATGCGCAATGTTTCAATTCGGAGATCGCGGGGGCCAGAAGGATCGCTCACTTCTGGTCCAATATTGAAATACCATTAAAAATCACCACAAACGTCACGCCCCAAAATTTCCGGAAGCTGCAGGAGAGAGAATACCTGCTTCACATCCTCTTGGATATTCACAATCGCAACCTCGATATCCCGCTCCTTGAGATCATTAATAAGCATAATCAGCAGTCCGATCCCTGACGAGTCCATAAAGGGCACCTGGGAAAAATCGATTTCTACCTGCTCGCATGCCATTAGCTGAGGCGCTACTTCATCTGCTATTATTTCCGTCACATCAATATCCATATCGCCTTTTAAAACCACTGCGATTTTCTTGAAATCCTGCTTGAGCTCATAGGTAAACAACAAATTACCTCCTTGTCTTAATGAAGCTGTAAAATTCCGTTATGATCCAGTCTAGCCCGAACATTCGAGGTCTCCTGCAAGAATCGATGTGAAACCGGACCTATTTGCAGAAACGTATCTGCAAGAGCGAGTTTGATTTGGATAGATTGATTCGCTGGCACACTGATTTTTGTCATACTGCCGCCTTTCGTGCCTGCCTCATCAACCTTTACCCCTGTTTTGCTAATGATCTCGCCGCCGCGAACGAATCCGTTAACCTGCACAAAGCCCTCTGCGAACAGCTTCGTGTTATAGCAGCCCTGACCTACAATATAAATATCACCGCTCGAATAAAGGGTACTGTGATGAGCAAATCCAATTTGAATGAAATTTTGCTTCGCTTCCTTCGTGATTTTCGAGCTTTCAATTAATCGTTCCCCTTTACCAATGACATCCAAAATATCCTGCTCACTGCTTAGATGAGAATTTAACACCATAATAAAACCTCTACTCAGCTCATCAGAGAGCTTGTGCCAGTCCTCGTCCAGCGTATTTCCGCCGTTTTTTACTTTATTAATGAATGCAAGAATTAAAGGGGTTAGCGTCTTAAACTTTCCATCGCATAAAATTTTAATTAAGGGTCCTAGCCCCGTTCTGGACAGGGTACTGATTTTGAAGGCAGAGACTAAGCCCAATTGATGAATAGCGATTATCATTTTTTTGATGAGGTCTACTATTTCAGCAAGCTTCTGTGAAAGCTCCGCAACCAGCATCGTATCTCCGCCAGCGGATAACTCACTTGAAATGATGTTTCGTCCGACCGTAATCGATTGCCCTGTGAATATTCTAGCCTTGTTGACATTTCCATGAACATGCACATTGCCCTGAGCATCCACCAGCATCGCGTCTTCTATTGACCCATTAATTTCAACATCGCCGATATAATGAATATTTCCAATCTCAAGCGTGACGTCCTTGTTGATGACCAGCTTAGGAATAACTGATATTTTCGCTATTCTTCCTGTTATCTTGAGCTGAGGCTGACCGGCTTCCAAAGCAACGACTTTATTGTCATCAATTAATACAACGCCTTTACCGGTTGCGACCTGAATCGGAAATGACTCTGGCGGAAGAATAATTTCACCTGAAACCGTTTTTCCCGGCGTTCCTTGAACAGGCGGCAGAAACATACCAAGCACCTGCCCCGGCTCAGCTTCAGGGAATTGCTGCGTTTCCCTAAAATCGATCGTTCCGTTAGAGCGCTCTTTAAACTCCTTCTTCACATCTACGTTCATATAAGAACTGAAATAGCCATCCTTGCCCGGCTTTGGTTCATCGCCGCACGCAATCAAGAATGAACCGCTCTTATCGCTCTGGCAAGCTCTAGCTATTTCGTCATACTTAATGCCGTAGAGAACTTGCATAGCAAGAAGTTTATCCAACAGCAATGCTTGGTCAATAGGATTTGGTATCCTCGTTTCTTCAACCTTTAACTCCAAATAAGACCTTGGACTTGCATTTTTTAGTTTTCTAAATATCTTCATGCCAGATTTTATGATGACAAGCTTTACTTCCGTTTTGCGGTCATTTATTTGCACATCCCAAACCGGTTCAATGCTTTCATCCTCAATAACAGCCTCTACGCGATCTCCTTCCTTGAGAGCTGTATTTCCTACTTTTTCAACGTCATTAACATACAGCCTCAGACCTTTGCCCGGAGCAATAACCGGGTATTGCTCCGGCGCATTCAGAAAGAAAATTTGGCCATTGTCCGCCCATGCTTTGCCAAGGCATTCCTCTATGCTTAATTCCATATCCGAAATGATTATTGAATTATCATCTATAATAGGAGCCTGCAGAGGATCCAGATCGGCGATTTGCAGAGCTTGAATCATGTCTTCGAGCTCCGCTTCTTCTGGACTTGACATCCCTTTCCTATCCACAGCCTCCACCCTATCCCGAACACTTACCCGCACAATAGCTTGCTTAGCACCGATGCCGAATATGCCCTTTGTTTCTTTGTTAATGATCTCGACATCGAACTCTTCCCGTTCCGCTTTTAATAATCGCAATCCCGTCTGCAAAGCTTCCTGGACGTCTTTTCCTTTGGCAATTATACTTTTCCCCATTCTATCACCGCCTTACAGTCATATAATTGGAGCATACAAATAAACCCAGCCCGAAAGACTGGATTTAATAAAATCCTTCCATTTCCGGCAGCCCGGCTGTCATAGCAGCAATTACCGCTTTAGACCCGTGGCTTTGCGTCCCTATCTTTCAATAGGTTTGCCTTTTTCTTTTTATATAGTTCCTTGTCTGAATACTTAAAAAGCTGCTTTATCGTCCTGCCATGCTTCGGATACAAGGAGTACCCAATACTCGGATTCAAAAAAATAGGTTGATCTATATTGGGAAAATGACAGGGGGCTCGAAACACTTCCTGAACATGCCCGATATACGCATGAATATCCTCTTTTTCATGAATGTCTCTCATGACCAGGGCAAACTCATCACCGCTTAAGCGTCCAACAATATCACCGGCTCTCTTATTAAGCAGCAACCGCTTAGAAAATTCCTTCAAAACCATATCACCAATGTCATGGCCGTACGTATCGTTAATGAGCTTGAATTTGTCGAGATCCATGACGAGGAACCCCAGCATCTCGCCACTGGCCGCTGCTTCTTCAAGCGCCTCCTCGGCAAGGGTAATCAGCTTTCTTCGGTTGTAGAGACCTGTTAAAAAATCATGATAAGCCATTTTTTCCAGCGATAGCTCGTAATTTTTTCTTTCCCTGTTGTCTCTGGACACAACGATGACCTTGTAGATGCTGCCATCCTTCGCACATACGGGTGAGAAAGCGGTTTCTAACCATAGCCAGCTTCCATCCTTATGCTTTTTCCGCAGCTCCATCACATAGGTGCCCTTGGTTTCGATCATGTTCTGGTAAATATCTCTAGTTTTTCTAACATCCTCGGGATGAATATATTCAAATATTTTCGTTTTTTCTTCCAAATGGTCGAATATGCTAAGCAGTGAAGGTGATGTATATTCTATCGTGCCGTTAATGTCCGTTATCTTGATCATATCTTGGGAATATTCTGCAATGAGCCTATACTGCTCCGCTTGGTCCTTCAGCTCTCGCAGCTGCTTTTTCTGATCCGTAATATTGCAATAAACTAGAAGTGCGCCTGAAATGCTATCGTCCGGCTGCTTGATCGGAGCTATTCGAAGCCTGTAAAATTGAGCTTCCTCAACCGCAGGCGCAGCATTCATGATTTCCTGCTCGTGCAGCTTCAGCTCGCCGGCCAGAACTTGGTTCATAGCTGTGACAAGCTTATTATTTTCCGCATATAATTTCGGATAATAAATACCCTTATATTCACCCAGTTGACCACCGTTGTGAAGGGGTGAATAAAGCCAGGCCTGATTAACAGCTGTAATTATACCTTGTGGATTAATAATTACGATCGGTTCAATCATGGAGTCAAGCAGCAATTGATTGAAGCCTTGAGTATGAAGCATACGTTCCATACAATTCA
The DNA here is from genome assembly GCF_049725345.1 of Paenibacillus praedii. Classification (NCBI taxonomy): domain Bacteria; kingdom Bacillati; phylum Bacillota; class Bacilli; order Caryophanales; family Paenibacillaceae; genus Paenibacillus; species Paenibacillus praedii. The sequence goes on from NZ_JBMWAM010000008.1 coordinate 135,139, forward strand.
CCTTGTTTATCAGATTCTTTCTTAGTTTAAATAATTTGGTGGATATGAAGCGTTCGGTTTTTGCTTAAATCCACATACTGGCCATCTATTGCAACGAGTGGATGAACAGGATCATTAGAATTGATCATAATAATTTTCCCTTCACTCCCATCGGACATGACAACATGGTTGCCGATTAATAGATTCATAATTTTTTTTAGAAATCGAAGCGTAATTTCCGGCTCTAGGCTCCCAAAAGCATTTTGCGACATATCCTTAAGAACATGATAAAAAGGAATGGGATTTTTATACGCACGCTTTGAAATCATTGCATGAAACACATCCGCAACGGCTACAATTTTACTGTGGAGATCAATTTCTTGTTTTTGCAATCCGTAGGGATAGCCGCTCCCATCCTCGCGTTCATGATGCTGAAGCGCAACTAGCGCATAACGATAAGAAACTTCCGATGTGCCCCGAATTATGTCAAAGCCATATACCGTATGATTTTTCACCTCAGCGTATTCTTCATTGGTCAGCTTCCCCGGCTTATTGATAATCTCGATAGGTATTTTCACCTTGCCTACGTCATGCAGGAAGCCGGCTGTTGTGAGCTGCAGCAATTCCTCTTCTTGCATGCCTTGGGAAACGCCGATTAATCGACTGATTAGGGCTACGCCTATGCTATGACGGTATGTATATTCATCACGCAGCTCCAAATGTGCGAACACGTCGCTAAAATGTGCATCACTGCTCATTTCCTCAATAATCGGAATGATCCTCTCGCGAACATCCTCATAAGGGATCACATGGGAGTGGCGAATCTTATGAAAGGCATCTTTGATTTCCTTTATAGCGGAATTTACAAGATAAAGTATGGAAGCATGCTCCATATCTTCATGACGCAAGCTGATTTTCTGATGAATGACCAGCTCAATATCCTTTTGAGTCAGCCGCGCTTGAGCGGGGAGCACTAAAACGCCATATTGGTTATATATATTTTTATTCAGTCTCATACCGCTGAATTGATAAGCCTCAGAATGTTCCTTTCTCATTATATCCCCACTTCCTGGAAACAAGTTATAATGAATATGGTTATTTATTCCTGATGAACACGCTGAATCATATTGTTATATCTATTGTGAATCATAACTCACACGTGCATTTCAGTCGAATCTTGTCGATTGATTTCGCCATGCATTTTCAGCATTCAACCTATATTTTTACTATGTTTCAGCGGCTGGAAGTATCTTTTCGACAAAATAAAAAACGGGTTTCTCTGATTCTTCTGTCAATACCAGCTAACATCCTCTCGCCATTAAAAAACATCCATTCATGTCCTATAAGAAACATTTGGAATCTATTCTCTCTAATCCTCTTCAAATTGTTCTATACTTATGATTTATTCTGGATTTCTAAGCTTTCATGCTGAAAAGACGTATGCTGCACGAATTTACCACAAGAATTTTGCTTCATTTCTGTGTACTATTTGATATGTAAATACGTCTACTTATCATTATGTATATATAGAAGGGGAATCCTTATGCTCTTATCCGACAATAGTAAAAATGACCTGTTAGAAGAGCTCCCGGCCGGTTATTTCATTATGGACAATCTGTATCACATTCGATATGCCAATAGGCTGGCGCGCAGCTTGATCGGAACAAATAAAGCCCTGCCGAGGTGGTTTATTCATCTCATTCAAGAAGAGCTTAGCAACGCCCAGCCATCGGATACTGACATCCATTTTGAAGCACGCGTCCAGCAGCCTTACTCCAGATTCCTTGATATTAGCGTGCAGCTCAAAGCGGATGGCATAGCTGTGCTTTTTCGGGAGATCTCGCCTGGAAAAGAACCGGAGCACAGCGGATTCAGCTTCTCAGAAATATTATCGCTTAATACAGACTTAGCCAATCATATCATTACAAATGAAGAGCCGCGAAATATATTGGATTCCTTATTAAATGATCTTTCCGACTATTTGGAGCTGGACTTATACTTCAACTACATCTTTGATAAAACAACCGGAATGCTTCAACTAATGAACTACTCTGGGATTAATGAGGGAACGGCCAAGCAGATTCGGTATCTTGAATTTGGCGAAGCTATTTGTGGAAGCGCTGCAAAGGATCAGACCAAAATCATCGTAGAGGAAATTCAACAATCGGTTGATCCGCGTGCAAAGCTGGTGAAGGGACTAGGCATTCAAGCCTACGCCTGTCATCCTCTATTCTCTTATGGGAGGCTGATTGGTACACTGTCCTTTGGATCTTCGAAGCGTTCTAGATTCACGCATCTTGAGGTCGCTTTAATGGAAACGATTTGCAATCTGACGGCCATGACGCTTGAACGATCCATTCTAATTACAGAGCTCAAAAATAAAAATACAGAGCTAACATTGAACAACCAAATGTTATGGGAAAAGGAAAGCAAGCTGCGGGCACTATTTGACGGCGCTCTTGACGGCATGATTTTAATTGATGATGAGAACACAATCGTAGATGCGAACCCTGCTGCGTACAACAGATTGGGCGTATCGCGAGAAAATTTCATATCGAGAAATGTATATGATTTTTTCGACATCGTGCAGCTCAACAAAGAAAATCGCGAGGTTACTATACAGTTAAAGAATGGTACTGAAAGAATATATGAATACACGGCTACTGCAGAGATCATTCCCGGCAATAAGCTTATTATTTTTCGGGATATTACTTCTAAAAACAAAATAACAAACGCGTTATTTGAAGCCAAAGAACAGGCTGAAAAAGCCAATAATGCGAAGTCCGAATTTTTGTCGATGATGAGTCATGAGCTGCGTACGCCGCTGAACTCCATCCTAGGCTATTCACAAATCATGCTCGATGATAAAAACAATTTACTAAATGACATCCAAAAAGAACGAGCATCCAAAATTTTAAAGGCTGGACGCCATCTTATCGCCCTTATCAATGAGATTTTGGATCATACACAATTTGAATCTGGAACTGCCAGCCTTAACCTGGAAATTATAGAGCTGACCGATATTATTGAAGAAACAGTTCGTCTGATGCATCCAATCGCTGAAGCAAAAGGTGTTATAATTGAAAGTCAAACGGGCAGCGCGTTTGATTTCCATGTAAATGGCGACACAACAAGGTTAAAACAAGTCATGATTAATCTACTCTCCAATGCCATCAAATATAATAGGAATGGGGGGAAAGTAACGGTTCACTATCAAATCCTCCATGATCAAATAAAGATATTCGTTGATGACACTGGAATTGGTATGAATCCGGAAGAGCTTCAACAAATTTTCGAGCCCTTTTATCGGATCTTCCATCCCGAGCATAATATTGAAGGAACGGGCATCGGATTAACGCTTATGAAAAACTTTATTGCCATGATGGGAGGATCCGTTGGGGTAAGCAGTCAAAAAAATGAAGGAAGCAGCTTCTGGTTCGCGCTTCCGCTCGTGAACACTAGAATGTGAGGTTATAAGTCATGGATAAAGCCCGAGTTATCGTTGTAGATGATAATGAAGATTCTTTGAATATTATACAATTTTATATCGAACAGCTTCCTGACTTTTTAATTGTCGATAAATGCAAGAACGGAGAGGAGCTTATCGACTCCATTATGGCAAATGAGCCTGACGTCGTCCTGCTCGACATCAATATGCCTAAGCTTAACGGCATGGATGCGATTCGCAGCTGTCTGAAAATTAAAAGCGATCTGCTGTTTATTTTCATTACAAGCTATGATGAATACGCTGTACAAGCCTTTGAGCTGTCGGCCGTGGACTATATCGTTAAGCCCATTGAGAAGATGAGACTTTACACGGCATTAGAGAAGGTCAAGAAAATAAGAAGCAGCGCCCAGCGTCAGGTTCAGCAGAGGAACGACAAGCTCCAGCGCATCTATATTAAAGATAACAGCGATTATTATTATATCCCTTTGCAGGATATCATTATGATCGAAAAGGTTGGGGGAAAATGTGAAATCTATACGCAGGATAAAAAGTATACAACCACTGAAAACATCGGTGATGTTTCAAAACATCTGCCTGAAGATTTATTTTTCTTATCGCATCGTTCCTATATTGTTAATCTGAGCAAAATTACGCATATTTCCGCTAATAACCAGACTTATCTTGCATATTTCTCCAACATCGAAAAGCATGCTCATATCTCGAAGCTAAAATTCGATGAATTGCAAAAAAAAATGAAAACCGTAATTTAAACAGACCTTTTGCCAGAAGGTCTGTGATAGTTAGTTTTCATTATGGCTCCAATTGGTTTGCGTTTATTTCGGCTTTGATCTCTGCAGGAAGTTTTTTTGAGGCGCTAGGCACGTTCCGCTGCTTATCATTCACCATTTCCGACGAGCAGATCATAATGATAACTTGACCTGCATTCGCATAAGCCCGGATTAGTATCGGTTGGTTGTATTTATTTTGGAACACAAAATCAGGTCCATACCAGCTTACTGTCGCATCACGGCCGGACGGAACATAAGGAACATTTCTGCTGTGAGAGTAGCGCTCGATAATTTGCAGCCCTGCACGGTCTACCGCATTGAAGAGCGTTGATGAAATTTGGCATATCCCTCCTCCAATATCTTCGGACACTTCTCCTCTAACAATAACCGGCGCCCGTAAATACCCCTTTTCCTTCGTCCGCTTTCCAACAATCTTGTTAAACGAAAATATCTCCCCGGGAAACACAACATAGTTATTAATGGCTAAGGCAGCGAGACTGATATTGTAAGAGCGATTCTTATTATGACTATTGTAATATGTAACATATTGCCCGATTCTCTTCACCTTGATCATTGATAATAGCTCGCTGTCCACCTTCGGATACGTTGTCTGCATCGGTGCTTCGAGTCTTGAGAAACCTCCTTCAAAAATAAAGCTATAAAACCTTTCCTCGAATTTCAGACGATCAAGCTTGCTGCCCTCCTGCTCAGAAATAATCCGTCCCGCTCCATCAAGCGTGGCGTTAACAGGAGCCTTTTTCACACGCTTGTCCAAATCTTCCATTTGTTGATACAAAGCTTCATGATCAATAAGCGGAATGCCAGATAATCGGTACATAAAATCAGTTCGATTCATTTTGACAATTGGATTCCCTTGATGCTCTACAATTAAAGACGCAGGCAGCTCAGCTTGTTGAAATAGTAACAATATTGCTAATAGCCATTGGAAGCCCATATTCATTCACCTTCCTATACAATAAGAACTTGGATAGTATGATTCGAAAATCAATTCCCTATACGCAAATCCAATGACACATAATTCATGATGCAATAGCTGAAATTAAAAGAAGCTGAAATATAACCGGAGGGAATACGATGAATCGTATAGGGAAGAAATGGACTTTGATAGGAGCAGCGGCACTTATAGTTTTGATGATCGGACAGCAGCCGTATGCTTTCGCAGTAAAACAAGAAAAGACACTCGAAATGACGATGACTGTACAAGCCAGTACAACCGCAGCATTTGTCAGCGAGCTTGATATCGCCAGCAAGGAAATGACTCGCGCGGTAAGTCGTGCCAAGGTTGAGCACGCCGTTGATGCGTCTTTCCTGCCTGATATTGATATTGCCATATCTGAGGCTAACCAAATTACCCATTACCGTTTAGAAAGTTCGGGAAGCTTGTGGCGTGAAGAAGCGGCAGAACGCCTGGTTTTGCCAAGACAAGCTGCCGATCGATTATTGCGGCTGGCGGACACGCTTCGCTCACAGCATTATGGAAAACAATTATCCTGGCAGGAGGCTCAACAAAGGATTCCAAATAAAAGTATATTTTCCATAACCGATTTGGAGAGCGGGCTTACCTTTCAGGTGCAGAGACGCGCCGGAAAGGATCATGCGGATGTACAGCCGATGACGAAGGCCGATTCGAGAATCATGAAGCAAATCTATAATGATAAATGGAGCTGGAAAAGAAAAGCGGTGCTCATTCACGCTGGAAATGAATGGATTGCCGCGTCCATGAACGGTATGCCGCATGGCGGGGATGGTATTCCGGAGAATGGCTTTTCAGGCCATTTCTGCATCCATTTCTATCTTAGCAGCACACACAAGTCCGATCAGCCTGATCCGGCTCATCAGATGATGGTGCATAAAGCGGCAGGCCGGCTGCAGCCCTACTTTGAATCCGCAGCTCCGCTAGTCTTAGCGAGAAGCTTCATCGATATAATGTATCATCAGGACGCAGCGCTTCTACATGCAATCTCAACAGGTATGCCGAAGGAAAAACAAAAATATTTCGCGGAAGAAATGTCGACGCTCGTCTCGATCCGTGAAGAAAAGCAGAAAAATAATAAAACAATAATCAGCAGCTCTCCCCCAGAGCTTGATGGTCAATTATCGGCTGAGATTAAATTGCCGGTTTCCGTCCACAAGCAAAACAAGCCCAGACAGCATATCGTTTATTCATTTGCATTTAACCGTTCTTCCGTACAATCGCCTTGGCGCATATCCGATATTTCATATTGACATCCGTACACTTGCTATAGCCGTTGCCTTGTGCAAGCAACTGGTAAACATGCTATAATTATGTGTATGTCAACAAGATGTTAATAAATGTGCTGCTAGCAATAAGGATTTGTTTATGCTATAAGCTCGGGGGGAGGAAAGAGGATGTTCGCAAAACGACTTAAGCAGCTGCGAAAGAAGAGAAAATTCACGATGCAGGAAGTAGCGGATTTCGTTGGCGTTGCGAAAAGCACGTATGCGGGCTATGAATCCGGATACCGGCAGCCGACAATTGAATCCATTCAGACGATCGCCCGAAAGCTGCGTACTTCGGCGGACTACCTTTTGGGACTTACCGAATATCCGGATCCTCCTGCTGAATTAAATCATAATGCAAAAGAATATTTGAATGTCGAACAGCTTCATTGGGACGGGGTTCCATTGGAGAAGGACGATATTGCATTAATTCGCAATTTGCTTGAACACGTCCTCCGCGACCGTATCGTAACCAAGAATGAATAAATCAGAACTGCATGAGTTGCTGCAGCCTCATTTCCGTTTCGTTTTGAAGCTCCGTGAGCATATTATTAAACGTCTGTTCCCACTCCGTGATCATATCCGGCGATACATCATCCTGCTTGGCGTTTTGGGCAAGCTGTTTAAATTGAATGTCACAGGCGGATGCCACCTCCCCAACCCCGTTTGCCAGCTTCGTATTCAATTCCTGAATGGCAGCCAAATTCGTTTTATCAAGCGCCGCTATGCTTGCTTCAGCCCCTATCAGCACATCTTTCATGTCCTGCGCGCACTTCGCTTGAACAAGAATGAATTGTTCCTCGTGCAGCTGTGCAGCTGTCATTGTTGGATCCTGTATCGGGTTGTCGGTCGATTCAGGTCTTGTTTCACCCGGTATTGTTTTCCCGTTGCTTTTGGTATCAGGTTTCGCTTCACTCTGCGTTGCCGGCTTCGTTGTTTTTTGCGGAACTGATTTATCCGGTTTTTGAGTTTCCGGTTTATTCACGCTTTTTATGTCCGTAACCTCAGCTTGAATCACTTGCGTTAATCCTCCGTCCTTGCTCAATTTGCTATCGTTGTGCCCGACAGGAGCCGCCGTTTCGCCCGCCGCCCTTCCAGTTTGTTCATCCACAGCAATTTTCGTCTTTTTATCCTCCGATGTCTGAATCTCATCCAAGTCCTGCAGTACGATCCAGCTCTCTGTTTCTTCGTCTGCTTGCGTGAGCAGCGCCTGTTCTGATTTCCCCTTCCAATACAATCCACCCCATACAAATAACAAAATAATCGTTATTGAAGCTAAGATCATGATTGCAGTATTCGGTTTCCGGGATTGCCGCCGCCGCTTTCCGAATATCCTATTTTTCCCCATCTCTTAAGAAACCTCCCACCCATAATAAGAACAAATGAAACAGCTAGGCTGTCCCTTGGACGGCAAAGCCGCTGCAGGACAGCCCTTTAAGCTTCAGTAATCGAGTAAGTCGCGTACAATAAGCATAATCAAGCGATTAACCTTGTCCTTCACTTCATTAATGGCTTTGTCTTCGACTGATTTAGAAGCATCCACTTTTTCAATTTTTTTGACGGCATTATTGCCGGCCCGAACAGCTTCCAAAATCAAGCTTACCTTTTGCTTATCATTTTTGGCACTTTTCAGCTTGGTTTGAAGCTTCACCAGCTGATCATCCAGTGTGTGAAAAATTTCTCCGATCTTTTTGTCGATTTCAATTTGGCCTTTGTCATTAACAAGCGTGACCTCCTGTTTGAAAATCACCTTCATCTCGCCTCCGTGAGGATTCACGATAGCGGCCTGAATGACAGCTGCCGCTGAAGGTACTTTTTTCGGAATCGAAAATTTGCCGTTTGCTTCCACCTTGACATCCTTGCTTCCGGATAGCTTCGTCCATTTCAAAACCGAAGAAGGAATTTCTACTCCTAACACCATTAATTGATATTCATGCTGCCGTCCGTCTTCCGTTATTTTTACACTCGGCTTCACTTCGGATCGGATAAAAGCTACAGCCAATGCACTCATCGCCGGCTCATCATACTTCAGCTTCGCCTGAAAGTTTAGAACCGTGGACCGTATAACTTCCGATTTGACGCCTAGATTTTGCAGCGCTTTGCTTAACGCATAGTCATCGCTTTCGGCTAAAACTTCAATCATCGCTTCGATGACGACCGCATTAATTTTCTGCTTATCGCCAAATAGTTGGGCAATCTCTTTCGGCTTCATATCCGCGACAATATCAAGAATCGCTCCTTCTATACCTTTGCGCTCTCCGCCGTCGCCGAACAGCACAATAAGAAAATCGTCCATCGTTATATTCGAAACGCCGCCTGCTGCAGCAAGCGTCTTCAGCGTCGCCCGAAACTCAGGATTCGTCCGAATCGCTTCCAAATCGGATGCATTAGGGTCGTACTGGAAAGAGCCCAACGCTTTAATCATTTCAAACAAGCTTGTCTTCAGCTGCGCTTGATCGGCAGATGACGCAAGATTGAGAGCGATTGCGTTCCATAGAGGATCGAGTAACGCTTGATCTTTGGAGGCATCAAGCCCCGCAATCTCATCCCGCAGGCTGCGGACATCCCTTGCATCGCCAGGGTCGCCGGCTACGAGCGCTGCATACAGCTTGTTCATTCGCTCAAGGAACTGCTCAGCCGGAAAAACATCTCCGGGCTGTTCCTCTTTCGCGGTCAAGGTAACTTCCTTCTCAAAGATCAATTTGTTCGATCCCCCGTAAGGGTTGACCAGCTTGGCCTGAATAACCGCCGAAGCACCGGCAACGCCTGCAGGGATTGTAACGATTCCGCTTGGCGTGACATTTACGGCCTCGCTTCCCGACACCTTCTCCCACTTCAGCGCAGCACTTGGCACATCCACACCGAACACCTTCAGGCTGTAGTCATGACGACGTCCGTCCTCGCTCATCTTCGCAGAGGCGCTCGCGGCCGTACGGACATAGGAAACCGTCATCGCGTTAATGGCCGGCTCGTCCTTCTGCAGCTTGATCTGGAAATTAAGCACCGTCGCTCTTACGTCCTGCGGCGTAACGCCAAGCTCGTGTAATATTGAGCTAAACTTGTACGCGTCTGTCTCTTTGAGCAGCTTCTCCGAAGCCTGGAGCAGGACCGCGGTAATACCCTGCTTATTTCCAAGCAGGCTCAATAATTGCATAGAAGACATACCTGTCAGCTCCGCGCTGATCGTTCCTTCCACGCCCTTCCGATCGCCGCCGTCGCCAAGGAGGAACACCAGAAAATCGTCCATCACAATATTCGCGTCACCGCCGGCCGCCGAGATCGTCTTCAGCGTTACCCGGAATTCCGAATTCATCCGGATCGCCTCAAGATCGGATGCCGCAACATCGTAGCGGATCGAAAAAACCGCTTTGACCATTCGAAACAAATTGGTTTTCAGCTTGGCTTGATCAACGGATTCCGGCAGCTTGGCGCTAATCTTATTCCAAACTGGATCTAGCAGCTGCAAATTTGCGGCTTCGTCGAGACCGGCGATCTCATCGCGCAGCTTTCTTACATCCTCCACATCTGCCGGGTCGCCTGCCGCAAGCGCGGCATGCAGCGCGTTCATGCGCTGCAGAAAAACGCTTGACGGAAGTCCCGAATCCGCGGCGTTCGCCACGCTTACAAAACCAAGCTTATCCTGCAGCCCTTTCTGGCTGATCGGCAGGACGCCTAGCGATGCGGCAAGCATGGAATACACAAGTACGGAAGCGGTCATTTTTTTTCTAAACGTCATTATTGTCACCTCTGCATAACTAATTTTAATTAGAAAACGAGACTGGAATTTGCTGCTTTACGCCTTGATTCAAGCGGGGTCGGCCTACCGAATAATAAATAAAATCTGTTCCCAGCAAATGTTCCTCATCAAAGACATTACGTCCGTCTATAAGAATCGGGCGATTCAATACGCTTTGCAGCTTTGCAAGATCAATTCGAGAAAATTCATCCCATTCCGTCAGCAAGCAAAGCGCATCCGCGCCTCTTGCCGTTTCCATCGCCTCATCGCACCATGCGACTCCTTCTCTTCCGAACAAGGTGCGGAAGTTGTCTGTCGCGATAGGATCATAGGCTCTTAAGCTCACGCCGTTATCGATCAAATGATGCATAATTTCAAGAGCCGGCGAATCACGCACATCATCGGTATTCGGCTTAAACGATAAGCCCCAGATCGCAACCGTCTTCCCTTTCAGGCTGCCGTCGAATATCGTCTCCAGCATTCGTATGATATTAAAGCGCTGGTCTTGATTGACCTCCACGACCGAACGCAGCAGCTTGAATTCATAGTCCACATGACCGGCGATTTGAATTAAGGCATGCGTATCCTTCGGAAAGCAGGATCCCCCATAGCCGATCCCCGCTTTCAGAAACGACGGGCCAATTCTTCTGTCGTAGCCCATCCCTGCCGCAACCTGAGAGACATCCGCGCCTACCTTCTCGCAAATGTTGGCAATCTCGTTAATAAACGATATTTTCGTGGCGAGAAACGCATTGGATGCGTATTTAATCATCTCGGCGCTGCGTATATCCGTTACCACAATGTGGTTGGTCAAGCGATCATGCAGCTCGACAATCGTATCGGCCGCGCTCTTGGAATCGGCCCCGATCACGATACGGTCCGGATTGAGCGTATCGTATATCGCCGAGCCCTCCCGCAAAAACTCCGGCAGCGAAATGCTGTCGAACCACATATCCGTCCGGGAACGTATGAGCACGGCAAGCCGCTCGTTCGTTCCGACCGGCACTGTGCTCTTCACGACGATGATCTTGTAGCCGTTCATCGCATCCGCGATTTCCAGCGCCGCTTGATCGATATAAGCCAGATTGGCTTCGCCGTTTGGAAGAGGAGGTGTTCCGACCGCTAAAATAATAATGTCTGATTGACGGACGGCGCCGGCCAAATCGGTCGTGAACGAAAGCTTGCCCTTAAGCTGCGCCTCCGCAGCCAGCTCCTTCAGTCCCGGCTCATAAATGGGAATGCCACCGGCGTTCAATAGGTCAATCTTGCCGGGATCCTTATCCACGCAGATGACCTGGTTTCCGAGCTCCGCATAACAGACGCCCGATACGAGTCCGACGTAGCCGGTTCCGATTACCGTAATGTTCATTCTCATCTCTCCTCGCATGAATTACCTATCCTTTAAGCGGTACAAATTTGCAAAATTTCGTTCCAATCGAAGGAGAGCCTTACGATATCCTCTTCGATGAGCTCCGATCCGGTCTGCACCTCGATAATGTCCATTTCCGATTCCGCCAGCAGACTGTGCCTGCTCTCCTTCGAAATCGACAGGACGTCTCCTGCTTTCACCTTGAACACTTGGTCGTTCAGCACCATCGTTCCTTGGCCGGAGACGATCGTCCATACTTCTTTCCTAAGCTGATGATATTGGTAGCTTAAATTTTGACCGGGCATGACGCAGATTCGTTTCGTCAGCACTTCCTTGCCGTCCGGGTATTTCAAATAATCAAGCACCCGGTAACGGCCCCACCGCCTTTCCTCGTACATCGGACGCTGATCGGAATGCTTCATGACCTCCTTGATCATCGGGCTGAACGATTTATCTGATACGAGAATGCCGTCAGGACTGGCCGCTACGACAACGTTGGATAAATTAAGCAGCGTTATCGGAATATCCAGCTCATTAATGACATGCGTATTATGTGAATCTCCCGCAATAATTCCTCTCCCGATTAAGGAGCTTTCCATTTCCTCGGTTAATGTGTTCCACGTTCCAAGATCCTTCCAATCTCCCTCGTACGGCAGCGCTGCGATATGATTCGATTTCTCCACGATTTCATAGTCAAAGCTGATTTTCGGAAGCCTGCCGTACTGCTTCAGCATTTCGTCGTATTGAATCGGGAAATCGTTTGCGATCAAAATATTGATCAGAAAATCAAGCTTGAAGGCAAACACGCCGCAATTCCAAAGTGCAGCCTGCTTAATCATGGCTGCCGCTTCTTTCTCCTGCGGCTTTTCCCTAAAGCTGTGCACGTTGACATAAGCAGCGCCCGTTACGGCTTCGGCATCCGGGATGATATATCCGTATTTTTCCGATGGATATGTCGGCTTCACGCCCATAAGCGCCAAACTTGCGCCGGAATCGTTCAGCACATGCTCCAGCTCCTTCGTTTTATGGAAGAAGGATTCCTCGACGTACGGATCGACCGGCATGACGACGACCGTTTCGTTCAAGCTCACTCCCTGCACCGAATACAAGTACGTGGCTGCGAGCGCAATGGCGGGAAAGGTATCTCTTCTTTCCGGCTCGACAATGATCTCAATTTCGTTACCGAGCTGGCTTTGAAGCATTTCCACCTGTGCTTTGCTGGTCGCGATATAGGCATGCTCCCGTAAACCGGCATTGGAAATTTGCTCCCAAACCCGTTTAACCATCGACTCCCGCTCACCCTCGGTATTTTGCAGCACCTTTAAAAACTGCTTCGACCGCGTTTCGTTCGACAACGGCCATAGGCGCTTGCCCGAGCCTCCGGACAAAAGAACCATTTTCATCAATATCCCTCCTAATAGTTGGTCGAAGCTATCATCACTTCGCAAGCAAAGTCGGCTTAGCTGATTTGTGAAACGTTCGAGCCCGGCTACCTCCCTTCGTTCGTGACGACTAATTGAGCCGAATGGATTTCTCTTGTCCAGGTGTTATAGTAGTTGGAGTTTTTGCCGTACGAATTATCGAGCAGCGTATTGGGCTTGTCCATCAAGCAGGATAAGATATGGCCATGCAGCCTGGAGGTTTGCACGCTCCTGTAGCTGCTGAAGCGCTTGATCGCTTTGTTTACCAGGTAATCGCTGTATTTGTTCCAAATCGCCTGCATTGGCAGCGGTCCGCTTCCTCTCTTCATCCATTTGCCGATCATGCTGATCGACTTCCTCTCGAACCGGTTATAGAGGGAGCCCCAATCCAAGAAATCGCCTCGTCCCTCCGTTTCAAGCTGCTCCTGCTCTCCCGTCTTCTCAATGTCTGTGCGGAAGAAGCAGAGCAGCTCCTTTCCCGGGCTGCTCTTCGGCACAATCGGCCACAGCTGATGAGCCATGTCAGGGGAGAGGTAGACAGAGCACTTGTGAAACTTCCTCGCTGCAAGCTCATAAGACAGCGGATCTCGAACATATAGATGCACGTCGCTGTGCTTGTTAAAAATTTGAGCCGTCCGGTCGAATTCCGATTCCTTCTTATAAAAAATCGTCTGCGGCAATATGACGATCCGATGATGCGGATATCCGGCAACGATCCTCTCGCGCAGCTTCTGGTGCACGGGATACAAATCTCCGAAGTTGCCTCCACCCTGCAGAACGATAATCTGATCCTTCGGGATGATCAACGAGTCGGGAAAATCGTGGACGCTGTAACGCGCCTCAACACGAATATGGTTATCTTTGAAAAATGCCTCCGCACCCTTCATGATCAGCAGATCCCCGCCGTTGTTGTACACAGGATAATCGATATATTGAATGGTTGAGCCCGGCGGGATCACATTCAAAATTTGGCGAAGCTGCTCTTTCAAAACGTCCATCGGGTGAACGTTAGCTTTCATTTGCATGTTTGCCCGCTCCTTTGCGTCGTTTTTTTTCTTTTAGCCGCTCGATCAGAAAACGGTAATCGTTTTTATCAAACAGCATCCCTCCGAGCGCTGTCTGAAAGACGATCCGCATCGCCGCAAGCGTTACCGCTAAGCGGATCACCGATCCAATCAATAAAGCCAGCGCAATGCCGTTCAATCCGTACGGCGGAGTGAGCATAAAAAACAACCCAATCGTAGCCGCAAGCGCAATGAGCTGGCGAATGAGCACTAGACCCGGCCGCCCCATAGCGTTGAACGAAGAGGCCAATATCCATGAGCCCCCACCGATAATGCACTCGATGGATAATAAATAGAAGGCTCCGCTCGCTTCCAGGAAGGACGCTCCGAACAGAATGCCCATCAGGAACCGGCCGATGAAGATGCTCGGAATCACGACAATCGTCATCAAAAGCATAGACAGCCGGAAAGCTCTGCCGACCGTAGCGAGAATGACGGACTTCTCCATGCCGGTTATCTTCGGAAACACAACATTCGTTATCGCCATCTGTACGACATTGAACACGCGGGAGAGCGCATAGACGACGGTATACAGCCCCAGCTCCCTTGCGGACAACATGGAGAGAATAATGATTTTATCGAACTGAGCGTACACGGTGCCGAGCAGCTCGACCCCGAATACTTTGCTTCCGTAGCCGAACAGCGCTTTTGCCTCTAGCCGGTTGCCGATGTCCCTCAGCCAATCGATTCGAAGAACCTCTCTTAGACTATGAAAGGACCAAGTCACGACCAGTAAGCTCGTCGCCAAAAATACGATCGCCGCAGAGCGTAGGCTATGATCGTCTGCTCCCCAAAGCACTAGAAGTCCAGCCAGATTGAACAGCGGAACGTATAACCGCACGCCGTTATACACGTTGAATTTGCCCATGCTCTGCGCGAGCGCGGATAATAGATTAATAGCGAGATAAACCGGCAGCATGAGCACTGCATACCACCTGGCCGTTTGAATGACGGCTTCCGGATAATTGCCGAGCCAAGCCGGCATCCAGCTCCAGGCGACGACGCCGACGATTACACTGACCGGTATTTGGAACAGGAAGCCCGCCTTCACAAAAGCAGCCCCGCTGCCTTTGTTTTGCTTTATGTTGTAAATGAGCGAGGTCGGCAGTCCGAACGAGACGAGTCCGGCGAGCAGCGTCGGCCAGAACAGAATAGCCGAGAATTCCCCTTTCCCGACAACCCCGAACATGCGGGCCGTCACAATCGAGGTCAGCGTGCTGAAAATCATGACCAGAAGATTAGCTGCGCTGGTCCGAAAAATCGTTTGGGCAAGCCCGTTTTCCTTCCATGCTTTATGAATAGCCAATTGTGCCATAGCTATGCATCAACCCCTGCCGTTATAGCGCAGGATGCCGACAATCGATCCATTGCGATAACAAATATTTACAATCTGCCGGATAAACCTCTTGAAGTGGAAAATCGAAAGCAGCGACGCTCCGACCGCCTGCAGCAAACGAATCGTATGCTTCGCGACTGCCAGTACGCTCTTATCCTGCCGCTTCACCGCATCACTCACCCCCTGCCAGAAAATCCGTTTCAGGAACCACTTCTTTGTCGTGCGCTCCTTCGTGATTTTGTGCTTGACCGCCGCATGCGGCGTATAATACACTTTGCTGGTTTCCCGCATTCTCGCAATCAGCTCGCTTTCCTCGCTCGACAGCAGGTTTTTGCCCACCCTGCCCAAATCCTCGCGAAAAGGCTTCATATGCCGGAACAGGTTTGTCCGGAACGCGACATTCGCGCCATAAGGAATCGCCGGAGCCGGCATTTCCGTCACCCGGCTTGCATAATCGAGAATCGTGAATACGGAACGATGTTCCTCTGGAATCCAATCCGGCTCTGCCGCTTCCCACACCGGATCGATTCGCCCGCCGACGCAGCCTATATCCGCGCCCATTGCAAAAACGTCGACGATGTTACTCACCCAATCTCGGGAGGCAATCGCATCATCGTCCAAGAACAAAATATATTCGCCCCTCGCTTCGCGAATCGCACGGTTTCGGGCATTCGATAATCCGAGCTTATTCTCGAATATGTAGCGCAACCTTGGACCATGCAGAAGCTGCAGGTCTTTTACCACAAAAGCGGTATCGTCCGTTGACCGGTTGTCCACGACGATAATTTCAATTTCTTCCTTGGAATAGTTTTGGACGAGGACGCTCTCTACCGCCTCTTCGGTATCCTTCGCCCGGTTATGGGTGCAGATGGCCACCGTTACCTTCATGGTTCATCCCCATCCTTGATAAACTTTTTTGATCTTCTGCGCGATTGCGCTCCATTCCAATTCCTTCAGCACCTCTTCATACCTTGGTGCTATTTGCCCGTTTTTCACGTTCAAGGCGGCCTTCAATGCATTTTCTAGTCCGTTGTTAACGTTCGGATCATACCTGACAACCATGTTTTCCTTAAAATATTCACCGATGAATTCATTGTCCGGCATGACGATCAGCTTTTTGAACGATAGCCCAAGAATCGCGGAGCCCGAGGTCGTGATTTCCTTGTAGGGCATCACCATGACGTCTACCGCGCTGATTAGATCGGCAACCTCTTCATTAGGAATGAATCGCAAGTCCAAAATGATGTTTTCGGTATCCTCCACATGCTTCAGATAAGCCTCCATCTTTTTGTCCGCTTTACCCGCTATTATCAGGTACGATTGTTTCTTCTTCATCGCGTTGAACGCTTCGACTAAATCCTCGACGCCCTTGTAAGCCTTGATCGCTCCGAGAAACAAATAAATGTCCGCGTCCGCGCTAATGCCGTAATGCTTTCTGAAATTTATGCCCTGCGGTTTATACACGCCCAAATAATGACCGTGCTTCACAACGGACAGCTTGCCTGCCGGAACACCAAACTCCTTCATCACTTTACGTTTTATCGATTCGGAGGCGACAATCAGCTTGCTGCAAAACCGGCAGATGAGCGAGCGCATAAAGCGCTCCATGAGGCGGTACTTCGCGTTATGCGGATACAGGTTATGAATCGTCCAAATCAGCTGTATATTCCGCACTTTTAAATAAAGCATGGTCAGAATAAAGATGAAGGACTTTACGATAAAGAACAGCAGATTATCGTTCTGATACGCATGATGAATCCAATGAATATGAACAATGTCCCCTGGTTTAGCTCCGCCAATCTGCAGCATCACCCTGCCATGCTTTAAATCCATAATGTCCATGCCTGCACCGCTTAGAGCGTTCGACAGCAAATCATTGTAATAATTCAATTCGCTGGATTTCGGCCACATCCATACTTTCATCGCTTTACTCTCCCGTCAGTTGTATCTGCGAATCCAGTCATCCGGAACATGAATGTCGCGAATGACTTTGGCGGGAGTGCCGCCAGCCAGCACATTCGCTGGAATGTCCCGCGTGACGATACTGCCGGAAGCGATAACGGAATTGGGACCTATCGTTACGCCGGGCAGAATAACGGACCCTCTGCCAATCCACACATTGTCCGAAACGACGATGTTTTTGCTGTGGGACCGGTCATCCGCGTCTACAGGGTGAAAATTTGAATCGATAATGTTAACCATAGGGCCAATAATCGTATTGCTGCCGATGCGGATCGACTTCGTGCAGCCGATATCTAAGCCATAGTTGAAAAACACATTATCGCCTACCCAAAGCTTGGCTTGCCTGCTGACGGAAATCGACGACGGAAAAGGCATTGCATGAAAGGAGACATTCCTTCCGACGACGAACTCACCTTTGTTTTTCACAAGCAGCTTGCCCGCTATCCGGCCCAGCCTTCCGACGGAGCTCGTTTTTACCGGCAGCACCGCGGCTCCTTTCAGGACGGCCAGCAGCTTGCTAAAGCTCACTCCGTTGTATTGGCTGCTCATGACCTCATCCCGCCGCTTCCGACTTCATATTTTTGGCTAATAACAAATAATAGGTAGACTCTACCTTCCTTGCGATCGTGCTCATGTTGAAGTCGTTCATGACGCTGGCATAGCCCTGATTCGACAGCTCCTGATGGTTGACAGCCTTGTCGTACACGCGCTGAATGGTCTCATAAAGGTCCTCCACATCGCCATCCTTCACAATAAAGCCGCCTTTCGTCTGATGAATGATCTCCGGCGCTCCGCCCGAATTCGAAACAATGACGGGCGTCTGAACGAGCAGCGACTCGATAATGACTCTGCCGAACGGCTCGTTCAGCGAGAAATTGATCGTCAGGTCGCACTCCTTCATGACGTCGAGCGGCCTCTTGCTGTACCCGTAGAAAATGACGTTCTGCTCTAAGCCGTAAGAGATAACCTTCTCAATCATGTCGTTGAAATAAGCCTCTGATCCGTCGATGGACGCGTCGCCCACAATGAGCAGCCTCCAATTGTATTTCTGATTGTCGGCCAGCTTCTTGACTGCCTCAATGACGAGATGATATCTCTTCCACTCCACGATCCGCCCGAACGTCCCGATGACGAGCATTTCGTCCTCCATGAAGCTCCGGCTTTTCATCGTCAAAGCGAGCTCCGGATCTACGCCGTTATAAATGATCGTTTTGTTGCTGCCCCGTATGGAGTCCGCCACGAAATGCGAGATGCAAATGACCTGGTCGAAAAACCGCGGCAGCACCTGATTGAACATCCGGAGGTGTGTATAGTCCCGGTGATGCCAGACCAGCTTGCAGCCGGTCATGAGCTTGAGCGGTGCCGTATACCACGGCGCGCGCCAACCGTTCGCGTGAACGATATCGATACGATTTCTCTTGACGAACGCCTTAATCCGCATAACGGTTTCCACATAACCGAAACCGAGTTTCTTCTTTATGCTGTTAAGGCGCAGTGGAAAATGCGTATACTCCGTTCTGACTTCGTTCAAATACGAAGCATCGCCCGGGCATAATAAGAAAATGCGGTAGCTCGACGTATCCAAATAATTAATCAAATGAATCAGGCTTTGTTCGGCGCCGCCCTTCTTGTCCGCGTGGGTCACAAATAAGACGTTAATTTTTCTATTGTTCATTTACAGCACCTGCTTCATCGGATAGCTTGGGTTTAATGAATGCATGAACCCTTTCAATACCTCTTTATGGTTGTAATGCGTGCGTATGAAATGCTGCGAACATTCGAGCAGCGTTTTGGCAGCTGCGGGATCGTCGAACAACTGCTTTATTTTCCGGTAAAACTGCTCCGGCCGGTCGGCGATTAGAATATGCTCGTTGTCAAGAAGCCCTGTCCCTTCATAGCCGATGGAGGTCGAGATGACTGGAAGCCCGTTCTGAATCGCTTCGATCGTCTTGAGCTTTACGCCTGCGCCATTTTGCATCGGGTTCACGAACAGATAACCCTGCTTATAAATATCATCCAGGCTCTTCGGCGTATCATAGACGATGACATTAGTCAGATCGTAAGGGTCAAGCCAGCTTAAGCTCTGCTTCCTGCTGTTGCCCGCAACGATGAATTGGTAACCGGGCTCCTTCAGCAGCTTAGGGTGTATATGCCCGAGATACCACTCGATCGCTTCCCGGTTATTGGGCATGAACAACGATCCGATAAATACGACATTTTTGCTTCGAAATGAGCTCGCTCCGAACGTCTCCTTGGTGACCGGCGGCGGCAGGAATAAGCTTTTGGCAGCTGGATGCTGACTTTTGAAGGCTTCAAATTCCTTGCTTGAAATGAACAAATACTTGTCTACTCTTTCGACCATTTTTTTCTGTAATGATGCGAATTTGCTGCTTTCCATCTGATAGTACATTTTATGGAAAATATTTTTGGCGCTTCTGGCCAGCGCCTTAAAATAGACCGCCTCATCGTTATGGACCCGCAGGATGACGTTGTCAGGCCTGATCTTCGGATTATTCAGGATAGGGTATACATAGTCGCCCTCGAGCAGCACATAATCGTAATCGTCCTCGAGGCTGACGCGGCTCAGCTCGTTTCTCGACCGGGCTTGCAGCGGAAAGGCATGCAGCAGATCCGATAGCCTGCTTCTGCGGTCGCACAACTTAATATCCTCGACATATTCGTTTACGACCTTCAAGTCCGCTTCGGCAGGCATCTGCTTGCCGCACACGAGGAGATGGATTCTCCAGCCGAGCTCGGCGAGCACCTTGATTCTTCCCCAAGTATCGACCCTCCCGCCATGATCGGCAGGGTAAGGAAAATCACTGCAAACAACGAGTATCTTCATTTGACTGCCTCCGTCATTTTGGTATGATTCGTTTGGTTCTTGCCTAAATACAGACTGATAAAGGCGAACAGCAGCCAAACCTCATATTTGATTTCGAGCGCAACAAAGAGCAGGGAGAACAGAATGAATACGAGTGCCAGAAACAGAATAGAGCTGGATTTCACTTTCACGATCAAATTTTTAGCCAACAGGTAGAAGAATACGACCGAGAACAGGCCGCCGAACATGTACCATTGGAAAAAACCTGATTTGACACCCACATTTTTATCCGTGCCCGAGTATTGCATCAGCTCTCCCGCATTAATTTGGCTAACGCCAAACGTTTTGTAATAGAAATCGGACATCAGGCTGATCGAGTCGCCCACATATTGATCGAAATACAATAAGAAAGCTCCTGTACCGACTCCCAGCGGATGGTGAAAGACGGTCATGATCGCGATAATGATCGTTCCCATCCGTGTGTAGGACGACGTATAGTTGTCGATGTCATTGCTGAACGAGCTGACCAGTCCTGTCGAAAAATTCGTAATGAACATGTACAT
Organism: Paenibacillus praedii; assembly: GCF_049725345.1. Classification (NCBI taxonomy): domain Bacteria; kingdom Bacillati; phylum Bacillota; class Bacilli; order Caryophanales; family Paenibacillaceae; genus Paenibacillus; species Paenibacillus praedii. Next base: position 155,891 of record NZ_JBMWAM010000008.1, read on the forward strand.
GGCCAGAACAACCGCGAAAAGCAAAACGAAATTTTTCTTTTTCCGAAAATCTAAAAACTTGAGCATCGTCACGACAAGTGTCAACAGGCTTACGATCAGAAAGCCCTTCGAGCCTGTAACGAGCAAATAAAATAGAAAAAAAGAAGCAGCATAGGAAATTGACAGCGTCTTAGCGATACCGCTCAAATAACGAGTCAGATAAACGAGAATCGAAGAATAGACGACGATAATCGACCCGGTCGTACTGCTCTCGGAGGTAAGCAGCCTTACTCTCCAATAGGGATTGCTGCCGGAGTGCAGGAAGGTGAGCGCGCTCGGCATACTCGCCAGCTCCACGATCATAATAGCCGCAAGCAGCGTGACCACGGTGAGAAAGCAGACGTAAAGCACTTTAAAGCTATTGATTTTCGAGAATACGAGCTGCATATGCCGAATGTAGAACAAAATTAATATAAAATAGATCAGCACCTTCACCGCTTTGCCAAGCAGGCTCTCCGAGCCGAAGCTGTAGTTGCCCTGCAGGTATTGATAAAGAATGTATGCGATGCTGACAAAGCTCAGATAAACAATAAAAGCGAACAAGTACCTCTGCAGCATCGAGCCATTCAAAATCCGCTTGTGCTTCACAAGCATGGCGATTTCACAAAAAATAAAAATCGGGAACAGTAGGATGATCGGCGATCTGCCTATTTCACCGATCATTCTAACCAAGGGAAAATCCTGATAGACGGTGAGCACCAGCAGCATGATGAGATACAGTGCCAGAAAGGACTGCTCCATAGCAGTTTTTCTCGTCATCTTTTCTTCTGAGTTGCCATGCAGGCTAACGTTCATCATCTTTCATCCTTTGAAGCTAGACATATTTTTTTGAAGTGACCGCATACCGGGTGCTTTGTTTATTCATCGCAGCCTCGTACAGCCGTTCAATTTGCTTGTTCATCTGTTCGGAATGGAATTTCTCATGAAATATTTGCTCTCCCGTCTGTCCCATAGCTCTCAGCCTGTCTTTGTCCAGCTCTTGAACAATGCCCACAAGCTCCTCCTTATGGTCAAAATCAAAAATATAACCGTTGACGCCGTGCCGGATAATTTCTGGAAGCGCGCCCCGATTGCTGGCAATGACGGGTTTTTTGTTCCGCAGCGCCTCGATGGCGACGATACCGAAGCCCTCCCAGCGTGAGGGAACGATAACGGCGTCGCACGCTTCCATATAACGGTCAATTTCCGAATGATCCACCCACCCGATTTTGACTGCATTGGCTGGATACTCATAGGAAGCAGCTTCCTCCAATACCGTGTCGCCGACCAAATACAGATTGACGTTTGGGAACTCGTGCCCGATGAACACCTCAAGCAGCAGATCAAAGCCCTTCTGCCTGTCAAACCGGCCTACATAAAGCAGGTTAATCTTTGTTTCGTCAGTAGCGAACGGCAGATGCTTCGTTGGCGGCGTATCCGAAACTCCGTTATACACGACTACCGATTTTTCGGACGATAAGCCGTATTTTACCGCCATCTCATATTCATGCTTGGAAATGTTGATAATGAAATCGCTGCGCAGCGACAACATCCTCTCCACCATAGCGAAAATCTTCCTTTTCCAAGCAGCTGTGTCCATCAGAAAAGCCCAGCCGTGAGCGCAATAAATGATGATGGGACGCTGCCGCTTGAAAAAAAACAACGTCCGCAGGAAGAAACCAGCGAACGTTCCATGGACATGAACGATATCCGGATGAACCTCCTTGACCGTCTGCCAGATCGACCTCATTGCTTTAAAGAAATAGGAGAGCTTCCTCTTGTAAGGGTATATGTACAAGCGCTCCGGACTGATATGCAGCGATTCCTTGCTGGAATTCTGCTCCGATACCATCAGGAAGATATCGTATCTCTCCATTTGGTATTTCAATACTTCATTCAGATGGGTTTCAATACCGCCCTTAGTAAACTCCGATAGATGAAGGACCCTTCTCATCCTATCCTCCTCCGTTCGCTAGAATGCATCGTGAGAAGCAACGACGGCTTTCACCGTTCTCAGCATGATTTTGATGTCCAACCATATGCATCGTTTCTCAATATATGCAATGTCCAGCTCCACCATCTGCTTAAAGCTAAGACGGTTTCTGCCGCTTACCTGCCATAGACCTGTGCAGCCTGGCGTAACGGTCAAGCGCAGTTTATCGTATTCCGTATATTCGGCCACTTCCCTCGTAAGGGGAGGCCTTGGACCGACCAAGGACATTTCGCCTCTAAGAACATTTAGCAACTGCGGAAGCTCGTCGAGACTCGTCTTGCGAATGAACCTTCCTACCTTTGTAATGCGCGGATCGTTCTTCATCTTGAACATCGCTCCGCTGATTTCATTCTGTCCGAGAAGCTCCTTCAGCTTCTCTTCGGCGTTAGTGGTCATAGAACGAAGCTTGAACATTTGAAACTGTTTTTCATTTTTGCCGATTCTCGTCTGATAGAAGAAGACCGGACCTTTCGGATCCTCCAGCTTGATGAGGAGTGCCAGGAAAGCGAGCAGCGGGCTAAGCAAAACTAAGCCAATAAGCGAACCGACAATATCAATCGCGCGTTTCAATACCGAATATATCGAGAAACCGCGACGCAGCTCTTGCTGCGTCAAAACGTTCGTATAATAATCCGAAATACCGACTACCGCTTCATCCCGATATTGTGGAGGTGTCATGCTCACTCCGTCCTTCCAGTAATTAATTTTTTGCGGAGCTCGCGTTCCATTAGTTCCTCAAGCTCCGACATAAGCTCGTACTTGAGCTCATTATTTCGCAGCGCGAAGTCGATCGTCGTCAAAATAAAGCCCAGCCTCTCCCCTACGTCATAACGTATGCCTTGGAAATCATACGCATAAACGCCCTGCTCCATATTCAGCTTCTGAATCGCATCGGTAAGTTGAATTTCACCGCCTGCACCAAGCTCATGCCTACCCAAATATTCGAATATTTCGGGCGTAAGAACATAGCGGCCCATAATCGCCAAATTGGATGGCGCTTGTCCTTGCTGCGGCTTCTCTACAAAACGATTGACCTCGTACAAATTGTCGATCCGGCTGCCCGGATCTACGATTCCGTACCGGTGCGTCTGATCCACGCATACCGTCTGCACGCCAATGACCGAGCGTCCAGTCCGCTCATATTGCTCGATCAGCTGTCTGGTGCACGGCACTTCGGACTCTACGATATCATCTCCCAGCAGAACGGCAAATGGCTCGTTGCCGATAAAATTACGTGCGCACCATACGGCATGTCCGAGACCCTTCGGTTCCTTCTGTCTTATATAATGAAGATTTACATTAGATGATTTCCTAACCTTTTCCAAAATGTCGAATTTCCCTTTTTCCGCTAACGTATGCTCCAGCTCGAATGCAATATCGAAATGGTCTTCAATTGCCCGTTTTCCTTTTCCAGTAACGACGATAATGTCTTCAACCCCAGACTCAATCGCTTCTTCCACGATGTACTGTATGGTTGGCTTATCCACGATGGGAAGCATCTCTTTCGGCATTGCTTTTGTTGCCGGCAAAAAACGGGTTCCGAGTCCTGCGGCCGGGATAATGGCTTTTGTCACTTTTTTCATTTTCGTTCACCCTATCCTATGTTTTTTGTTCGCATTGTACCGAGATGCAAAAATGCGAGTCGTACTGTATTGTGATCAAGGGCATCGAACCCTGCCTCACGTCATACCCTTGACGATAAACGTCTAAGGCTGTTTAGCCCACAGCATGACCGAGTGCCTCCAGTGGTAAAGGTACAGGAGACATTACCTTTCTTTCTAATTGAAAGAACGTTGCTATTCGTCGTTTGCCGCTCCGTAATAGTAGGAATAGGAATCCGAGTTTCTTCGATTAATATTATTAAGCACGACGCCGAGCAGCTTGGCATTTACATGCTCCAGAGCTGCCTTTGCTTTAAGCACCAACTCTTTCTTCACTTGTCCCGAGTCGATCACAAGAACGACGCCATCACTTTTGGTAGCTACGATTTGAGCATCCGTTACAGACATAATCGGCGGTGTATCGACGAGGATCACATCGTATTTCTTTCTTGCTTCATCGAGCAGATTAGCCATTTGCTCCGAGGAAAGCAGTTCTGACGGATTAGGCGGCGTGGGGCCGGCATGCACGATGAACAGATTGTCTGTGCTCGTATGCTGGACGACATCTTCAAGCCTATTTTGGTTAAACAAAGCGGTCGTCAAGCCGTTACGGTTCGATGTACCAAATATATGATGCTGTGATGGCTTCCGAAGATCGGCATCGATCAGCAGCACCCGTTTGCTTGCTTGAGCAAACGCGACGGCCAAATTGGCGCAGGTTGTGCTTTTTCCCTCGCTGGGTTTGGAGGAGGTGACCATAATGATTTGCAGCTTTTGGTTAATCGTTGAAAACTCAATGTTCGTCCGGAGCATCCGATAGCTCTCTGAAATCGGCGATTTCGGATTTCGTTGTGTAATCAGGTTCCATTTAGGAATCAAGCGAGACATTTTTTCCCCTCCCAGCCTTGTCGGTTAGCGGAACGATGCTGCTACGCTCGGCGGCATCGCTCTCTCTGAATCTTGGAATCGAAGTCAGTATCGGAACTTGAAGCAGCGCCTCGATATCTTCCTCGGTTTTAACCGTGTCATCCAAATAATCCAGCAAAAAGGAAATGCCCACTCCTATCATTAAAGCCATAATAAAAGCGATGGTAATGTTCAGCTTGGGATTAGGGGCTACCGGACCGTGCTGCTCATTCGGATCGGCCTGGTCCAACACAGAGACATTGTCAACCTTCATCAGCTCGGGAACCGATTTTTGAAAAACGATCGCAACGGCGTTCGCAATATTAGCCGCCTTCGCATAGGATTCATCACGGACGGATATAGACATCACCTGCGTTTCATTAACCGAGCTTACACTTACCTTGCCGATGAGCTCGTTATACGTTACGTCCAGCTCGGGGTAAGTCTTGACGACCCTCTTCATCATGCGGGGCGTTTTAATAATTTCTTTATAGGTTTTAATAAGCCCGATCGTGGAATTAATGGCTCCCACATCTATGCTTGGAATTAAAGAGCTGCTGTCCTTAAATTGGTTAACGACCAGCTTTGCGGATGCTTGATACTGCGGCTCTATGAAGTAGTTCGAGTAGATGCCAACGCTCAAGCAGCTTACTGCGATAATTAATGCGATTAGTAATAGCCTTCTTTTGACGATGATCCAATATTGTTTTAGTTCCAAATCGTTTCCTCCGATACTCGTTAAGTTATCTATCCTTGAAACCTCGGTTTTTATTATTCGATACGGGTTTATTTTTATTTAAATTATTCAATTCGCGACCTTTTGGGCATGTTTTATGACTAGCTGCAACCAGCCATAGAAAGCCCGGTTTCGTCATGCAGCTATTCATGTTCCTCTTTTCATAAATTCGTCGACTGATCCGCCATTAATGATATATTCCATCATTTCTTCCGAGCAGGCCCCCAATCCCGTTTTTTTCAGCAGCAGCGTAACGAGCTCTGCCATGTTTATCGATCCGCTCCAGGACGAATAACCGGTAAATTTAAGAAGCTCCATTAACGGTCTTGCTGGCTTCAGCTCGTCTCGATGCGTGATAGAAGGATCTTCAGATAATATTTTCAAAAATTGCTTTAGCATTATTCGCTTCTGCTCCTGATTTGAAACGTTCACCTATGTAATCCTCCTCTCAATCAGTGGCCGACTCATACGCAGTAACATAAGATTGCTATAATTCGACATTCGATACAAGCTTAATTAGGAGGTTCTCATATTAAGAAATTACCATTTGAAAAGGTAAGTCTAGTCTTTCATCCAATACGATGCGTTTGGTTTTCTTCGACTTTGAGTCTAAGTATGCCACAGATTTTTGTAATCCATGAGGGAAGAAAGACATGTAATCGATTAGACTATCATGCTCATTTTCGTAACAGGCTTCATAAGTATACGCTCCTACTTGATAGAGCTAAGTGTTAGTTATTTATCGGCATTTAGATATGATTATAAAATTTTTCGTAAAATGATAGCGCTTTAAAATTTTCTTGACTTCCTGATTCATACTCAGTCAGTATATAGATATACTGACTGCAAGCCTTGTAAAATAAAGGATTATGTCGGGCTATTCCTATGTCATTATTTAAAATAGGTTACAAAAGGATGCCGTATGCATGCTCGAAATCGGGACTATTGACTAAAGTCCTACTTAAACATGCGACTTAGCAGCTCTTCATCATTACCTCTGCCGCTTATGAACAATAAATTAATTATGCGAGACTGCAGCTTTTTAATAAAAATCTAGATTCTCCGTCAAAAAAGACAAGACTTGCTTTAAAAATAACAGCTTATATCGATTAAAATGAAGTGTTCTCAGCTCTGCTCTTTTATAAGTTGGCTGCTTAGTAGGTTTCAGGCACCATAATCTTGCAGCTTAATCATTAGTTATTTCGAAGGGTCATAGAAGATACTGGCAGTCTCTTGGGACAAAAGAACCGGATCGGAAGCAGTCCTACCTATCCAAATAGACAGTGAAGGCATTAACTACAATGCGTTAAGAGTCAGCGGCGCATCGATTGTCAGCATCTCCCCGTCGCATCAATTTCCATAAGGTAAACCTTACAGCATTTCATGCAGGTTATTTGGAGAAGCATGTCAGAAAAATGAGAAATGTTTACCGCAAAAAAATCAACAGCTGGTTCTGTCCATCCAGCATCGCTTCCCTCATAAAGCCGCTGTTAGCGGAGATAGCGCAGGACTTCACTTGATCCTTCATGTACGCTCGCGTCATACGGAAGTAATGTTCATGCAGACAGCGAAGCTAGCCGGCATTCGCGTTTATTCCAGCGCGTTTTATTGGAATGAGGTGCCGGAGCAGCAGCTTGAACGGTGAACAGTTTAGAAAGCAGAGCGTTCATGAAATATGATAAAATAATTTTTATAATCAGAAAGGCGGGGAAGAAATGGTACATGCTTTCATCATTGAACCAAAGACGTATAGCGCCTTCGAAGACGAGGCGGAACAGATCGACAAATGCAAGGAATGGGGTTTGCTTTCTGAGAAAGCCTCCAAAACGAAGTCGTTTTTCTATAAAGGAAACGGCATGAATCTATCCTGCACCATAGTAGGTTATGTCGATGACATGGCTGCCGTCATTCAACTCGACAACAACCAATTGCACTGTATCCACCCCTCCTACCTAAAGGAGATGCAGGCATCAAGCTACGGCCAAAGGACTTTGGCTTCAACGGATAAACCGGCAGCGCGCGAGGACGCAGCGACGGAGATCAAGGCCCGAGTAGCTCCGGTTGCAACAGAGACCATTGAGAGCAAAGAGAGCAAAGCAGCAGAGCCGCCGAAGGAAAAACCAAAAAAAGCAAAAGCGCAAAAGCTCGAGCTTCCCGAGGAAAAGGTTAAAATGAGCGCTAAAGTAAAGGAATTTGCGACGGTGCCTAACCATTTCTCCGATAATGATGACGAAGTCATTATTTATGAGGAGGTTGTCATTACCGAGCCGCAAACCGAGGTCGGTACAGCCTGGTCCAGCCATAGCGCCACGATCAAAAAGCTGGAGCTTGCCATCGGGGACACAATTACATTCGAAGCAAAAATCGCAGCCAAGAAACTGACCAAGCATCCCGTCCCCTATAAAATCAATAATCCATCAAAGATTACAAAGGTAGACGCTTAAAGAGCCAATAGAGGGGGAGCATGCAATCGCATGCTCCCCCTCTATTTCTTACTCGCCTATTTTAAATCACGGATGCCGGTATTCGCTTTAACTAGAATCTCATCATATTTAACATCATCTCGTTTGGACGAGAAGTACGTGCCAATAAATGCGCCCAAGAAGCCTAATGGAATCGATATAATGCCTGGATTGGTAAGAGAAATGAGCGGCGTGCCGACTAAAATCGCTTTGCCCTCGACTGGATTCCACACATTAGGACTGATTGCAACGAGAATAAGGGCGCTGAACAAACCAAGCAGCATCCCAGTAATGGCCCCCGCTGTATTGAATCTTTTCCAAAATACAGTGAACACAAGTACAGGCAGATTTGCGCTGGCTGCTACAGCAAAGGCAAGCGCCACAAGAAACGCAACATTCAGCTTCTGGGCGAACAGCGCCAGTATGATCGAAATGATCGCAACACCGACAGAAGCGAGCTTAGCCGCTTTCACCTGCTCCTTCTCTGCTGCTTTTCCTTTGCGGATAATATGGTTATAGAAATCATGAGCAAAGGCAGAGGCTGCAGACAGCACCAGTCCAGCCACTACAGCCAAAATCGTTGCAAAGGCAACCGCGGATACGAAAGCGAATAAAAACTCGCCGCCAAGAGCTCTGGCAAGAAGCGGCGCCGCCATATTGCCGGCAGCATTCGCTTCAATGATGGCGCTCTCCCCGACAAAAGCCGCCGCACCAAAGCCAAGAAACACCGTCAACACATAAAACAGGCCAATGATCCAAGTCGCGACAACGACGGATTTCCGTGCAGTAGGCGCGTCTTTAACTGTAAAAAATCGAATGAGGATATGCGGCAGTCCTGCCGTTCCAAGCACGAGCGCCAGATTAAGTGAAATCGTGTCAAGTCCATTGACGAATTTGTTGCCTGGATTCAAAAAAGCTTCCTTTAACGAGGTAGCTGTCCGCATTTCATTGAACATATTCCCAATGCTGAAATCAAATTTGGCGAAAACAATAAGAGAAATAATGAATGTCCCCGCTATTAACAGGACGCATTTTATAATCTGTACCCAGCTTGTCGCCGTCATCCCGCCGAAGACGACATACACTGTCATTAGAATGCCTACAATCAACACCGCAGTCGTGTAGTCGAGACTTGGAATCAGCAGCGCGATAAGCGCTCCTGCCCCGACCAGCTGGGCGATCATGTAAAAGATCGAAATAACGATCGAATTTAGCGCTGCAACGCCGCGAATTTTGTTGTTATCAAAGCGGGCGGCGATCATATCTGCCATTGTATATTTCCCTAAATTCCGCAGCGGCTCAGCGATCAGATACAGCACGACCAGATAAGCAACCAGAAATCCGATACTGTAAAAAAATCCATCAAAGCCGTATAATGCGATCATTCCCGCAATGCCCAAGAAGGAAGCCGCAGACATGTAATCACCGGCGATGGCAAGGCCGTTCTGCCAACCAGTCAAGCCTCCTCCGGCCGTATAAAACTCGCTCGCTGTTTTTGTTTTTTTGGATGCATAATAAGTAATAACGAGGGTACCGAGAACGATGACAAGAAAAAGTAAAAATGCTGTGCTCATAGATCATCCCGCCTCTTTATCGTTATTTTTCACTTGGTCCTTCAGCTCCTCGCAAATCGCGTCAAACTCGACGGACTTTTTGGAGTACATAGAGCACAAAACCCAGGTCATAATAAATTGGGCCGCAGCAAATACCCAAGCCCAAGTAATCGAGCCGATTGCCGCTTCATTCAGTACATTGGAGAAAGACGTTAAAATGGGAAGGGTGAAGTAAAACGCAAGGAAGAATAGGGTTAGTGGCACAATAAACCGTTTTTTCTTGGTCATCAGCTTACGAAAGAGCTCCGACCTTGCAACCTCGCTGTATGTCAGCTGTTTCTTTGACAACGCAATCCCTCCTAAATTACATGCTTCAGCTGCTCCACATAAATGAAAGCGCTTTATTTATTATAGCTTAACCTCTTCTTTTCGATTGATTTGCGGCGCGAAATGTCGTATAACATGCCTCAAGTACAAAAAAACAGCCCTGAACGGGCTGTTGGTGCAATGAAGGAATACTATCCCTGCAATAATCGCAGCATGTCCTTGGCGGCAATTCGCGAAACAGGTATTTTCGTTCGATTAGCATCCTTAAGAAGGACGTTGTACGCACCATTAAACCAAGGCTCGATTTCGTTGATGTATTCCAAATTGACGAGATAGCTTCGATGAGGCCGGAAAAATGACGAGCCTAGCTTTTCCTCCAGCTCCTGCAGGGTTTGCTTCGTAGTATAGGAACGGCCATCTGCCATAGAGATACGGGTCACCTTCTCTTCTTTGACGGCGTATAAGAAGTATTCTGTATCCAGCACAACCATACGATCCCCATCATCAACGAGAAGCTTGCGCTTCTGGAATGCCAAAGGTCCAGGCTGATCCGTCTGTGCCTTTGCTTTTAACCCATATCCCGGCTCGTTCTTCCGCATGCGAATGCGATTCAATGTCTGATGCAGCCGTTCCTCCTCGTAAGGCTTTAGCAAATAATCGACCGCTTCCAGCTGGAAGGCTTCCAGGGCATATTGATCGTAGGCTGTTGTAAATACGAGAAATGGCTTTGGATTCAGCTCCTGTATTAGGCGAGCTGCTTGAATACCATTCATTTCCGGCATTTCAATATCAAGAAAGACGGCATCCGGACTAAGCCTCTTCGCCAACGCAAGCGCTTCTGCGCCACTTGCGGCAGCTTGTAGCACCTCAACATCGGGCTCCTTGGACAGCAAATAAATAAGCTCTTCCCTTGCCAGCCGTTCATCCTCAGCGATTAATACTTGAAGCTTCATGATCACGCTTGCCCCCATTCTGGATCGGTATAGAAAAGGCTACTCTCGCTCCTCCCTCCGTTCGGTTCATGAACGAAAGCGAGGATTCTGCTCCGTGCAGGTTGATTAATCTTTGATTCACATTATGCAGGCCAATCCCGGTGCTCCCGCTCCCGCTCATCGGGACTGAGCCAAGCTTATCCAAATAATCAGCTGGAATGCCTGCTCCATTGTCCTCTACCGAAATTTGCAGGCGATCTCCCTCTTGCTTCAATGTGATGAAAACCCGGCCTCCGCTCATTTTTTTTTTAAAACCGTGCTGAATGCTGTTTTCCACAAGCGGCTGCAGCGTGGATGGCGGAATTTGCACCATTTCTAAATTCGGATCGACTAGGCACTCTACCTGCAATTGCTCTTCAAATCTGGCCTGAATAATCGCCAAATAAGTATTCAAATGCTCGATTTCCTGATACAGCGGAATGAGCGGCGATTGCGGCATTTTTAGACTCATCCGCATGTACTGTGCCAGCTTCACCGTAAGCTGCCTGGCATTATTCGGATCAATCCGGATCAGGGTCACGATGGAATTAAGCGTATTGAACAAAAAATGCGGATGAATTTGCGCTTGCAAAGCACGCAGCTCGGCTTCCTTCATTAACGCTTCCAGCTTATCCGCCACCGCAATCGTAAGCTGGCTTGAAACTAATTTACTGAAGCCCTGCGCAAATTCCTGCTCTACCTTGCGGATCTGCTTCGGACTGCGGTAATAAAGCTGAACCAAGCCCGCTGTTTGACCAGATTGCTTAAAGGGCAAAATAATCGCCGCTCCCAGCGCCTCATGCAGTGACTGCAGTAGCTCTCGTCGCAATGCCGTTTGTATTTTTCCAGTACGGATTGCTTGGAGGGATATCTCCGCCGCCACAGCCTCACCAGGCACATGACGGTATGCTCCGATCCCCACGTGAGCGAGGACCCTCTCCGTATCGGTAACAGCAACGGCGTCTGCCTGCAGCTCCCGCATGAGAATAACTGCTGTGGCTTCCGCCGTCTCGCAGGTTAGACCCTGCTGCAAATGAGGCAGAACCATCTCTGCGATCGTAAGCGCTCGCTGGGTTTCCAGCACACCCGCGCGCTCCTCCTCTTTGAAAGCAATCTGTATCATAGCAACGAAAATTGCGATCCCGATGCTCGTCGTGATGACCATCGGGACGCCCACTTGATTGACAAGGGCGATGGATTTTTCCGAAGATGTTGTGAATACCAGCAATATGCCAAGCTGCAAAATAGGGGCAAATACCCCGATGAACATCGCTTTAATCGGAGCGATAATACGCTCCTCGTAGAAAAATCTTGCAACAAGACCTGCCAAAAGCCCAATCAACGGGAAGGAAACAAGATAGGAGGGTCCAGCAAGGCCGCCAAGAAAAAATGCATGCAGCCCTGTCAAAAATCCAGCACCGACACCAACAAATGCGCCTCCAAGCAGGCCGGCCATCACAACGCCGATAAGCGCGGAATGAGCCATCATTTCGTCAGATGCAAGAGATGTGACCCAAAAGGACGAATCCATTCTATCCGGACTGACGATCACCCCCGCATAGGTTCCCATGATGCCAATAATTCCGAATAGTACCGCATACAAGATACTCGTTCGCGCATCGATCGCCTTATCCAACATCGTTCGAAACAGCGGAATACGCGTCATAATAAACATGAGAATGAGCAGCATTCCCATTCGTTCGAACAATAACAGCGCGAGCTGCTCCACACACACTCCTCCTACTGCTCAGCCAAAATGCACGCCTGTAAACGCTATCTTTTTTATCCTAATAGCATAACCTCTTCTATGATTCCAAGCAATCGGGTACTTATGCTAGCGACCGTTTCCTTCCTCTGAAATGGCCGCTTTTTTGTAAAGATTGCTATGAATATAGCTTTTAATAGAAGTGACATTTATGGTATATTACCTCCAGGTCATACAACCAAGGGCATCAATTTCTCTGATTATACAGCCGCCTCGATATAGAGAGCAGCTGCTTTTTTCTATTTCATATCAACTAGCAAATGGTGAAAGAAGCGATCCTATGACTATGAAAGTCAAGCTGCATTACTTTGTGCTCTTTTATGTGTGCATTTATGCCGGCAATGCCGTATATGGCACTTTCCTCCCCGTTTATTTGCAGGATATTGGCTTTCATTCCATCCAAATCGGTACCCTGCTCAGCTTAGGTCCACTAGTGGCTATACTAGCCCAACCACTCTGGGGCGCGCTGGGAGACCGGGCCAGAACCAAAAATTTTATTCTGCTGCTGCTTCTGACGGGAACTGGTCTAACGACCCTGCTGTATCCCCTTTCGACGCAGTATACTTATTTATTGCTCATGATTTGTATATTCACTTTATTTCAAACGTCCATTTTTGCCATAAGCGATACGATTACGCTAGAAGTTTTGGACCGCAACAAAAAAGGCAGCTTCGGGCTTATCCGCTTGGGAGGCACGATCGGCTTTGCCGTGATGTCCCTCCTATTCGGCATTATTGCGCAGAAGCATATTGGCTCTTTATTTCCGGTATATGCCTTCATCATGCTTGTATGCTTCCTGCTGGTTCTAAAGTTCCCTGTTATTGAGGGTCATCAATCGCAAGGGCGCAAAATGTCCATTCTCGTCTTGTTTCGAAATCATACGCTGATGCTCTATTTGGGCATCAACTTTATTCTTCAAACGACGATGGGCTATTACTACGCTTTCTTCCCGATGTATTTCAGGGAGCTCGGCGGAGACAACATCCTCCTCGGATGGGCAATGGTCATCTCGTCATTAAGCGAAGTTCCTTTTCTGCTGTTTGCCGATAAAATCTTCAAACGGATCAAGATTCCTTATATTTTATTAGGCGCTGCGGCAGCCACCGCTGTCCGTTGGTATTTGCTTTTTGTAATTGATGCCCCGTACTGGGCGCTTCCCGTTCAGGCGTTGCACGGGCTTATTTTCATCGTCCTTACCGTCACCATGGCAACTTATATTAATCGATCTGTACCAAAAGAATTAAAGGCAAGCGGACAAACGTTTAACGGTCTACTGAATCTCGGCGTCGCGCGGATCATAGGAAGCTTTGCGGGCGGTATTGCAACACATGCCTTCGGAATGCGAAACGTATTTATGTATAATTCCATCATCGCATTTGTATGTATGGGCATTTTCGGCCTCCTCTTCTGGAGAATGAAGGATCGACAGGCGCAAGCAAACACTTAGGCGCTTACAAAAAAAATCCTGACAGCAACCGTATTTGTACGAATAGCCTATAGAATAGTTATTTATTGAATAAGGAACCATGACAAATCACATACTTCCCTAAAAAGGAGTGGGCAAAATGGATGACAAGAACAATAAAACTGATTATCGCCCGGATATCACGAATTATGATTATGTCTGGGGAAGCGACCAAGATCAATACTTGAAAGAAGAAGAACCGGAGGAAAAGAATTTGCAGCAAGAAAACGAGCAAGATCAAAAATAATCATAACAGAAGCCCGATTGTTGTTGTCCGAATAGCACACAGTACTGTTCAAAAAAAAGCTGTCGACGATGTCGGCAGCTTATTCAAAACGCTCTCTTAATGAATATTCTGATTCACATAGTGTCCATGCTCAGGAACGGCAATTTCTTGAAATTTCTCGACAAGCAGCTTCAGGTTCTCCTTAAGGGACTCTCCGAACATCGGTTCACCATGCCCGGTGATAGCTAAATGAGGTTTTAGAGCTTCCAGCTTCTTCACTGACTGCTCCGCCAAACCCCAATTCGTCGTAAAATATTTTGGCGGGCCGCTAATCTCCTGCTCTTGTGTGATCACTTTATATAACGATTCTTGCTTAACCGTTACAAATGCGTCTCCGGCTATTAACGTGCCGTCCTCTTCTCTATACAACGAAATATGGCCCGGGGTATGGCCTGGCGTATGAATGTACTTCCAGTCAGGCAGCTCCGGCACGCTCCCGTCAGCAGGCAACGGCTTCACCCGTTGATCTAAATTAATGCCGTCATGAGGAAAGAACCGTGACAGCTCCGATACGAGACCACCATCTACAGTTGGGTCTGCAGGCGGATAATCTTCCTTCCCTGTTAAGTATGGCAGCTCCAGCCCATGCGCATATACAGGTACATTCCAATGCTCAACCAATTCAATGATTGCACCAACATGATCAAAGTGCCCATGGGTTAAAATGATCGCCTTAGGCCCTGACTCGAAGCGCGCTTCCGCCGCTTTGATTATTTTTTTGGCCGATCTTGGCATACCGGCATCGATCAGTACCCAACCGTCCGTTTTCTTATCAGGGTTCCCGACAAAACAAATATTAACAATTTGTATAGGATAGTAAAAAATATCCGGACGATAAGCAAGACCCTCTCCGCTCGCGACCGAAGTTAACGGCAGTATCGTATGCTCAAATGAGCTTTCCATCGCCACGCGCCTCCTTATTTTCCATCACACTCCCCCATAAAATGTCCTAATATAAATCGTTTATTCTATTCTCGGCTTTGCAGGATCGCAATTCGGCGGTGCAGCCGCACCGCTTTCGGATAGCTTTAGCAAGTAATAGCCTGAAAGCTCAATCGCTTTGTCTACCATATGATTAATGAATGTCGGATGTTGACATTATTTTCGAATATTTTTTATGAATTCGTACAAATTAAAGGAGCAGATTCTCTATAAGCAGGAGGTATTTCATGACAAGTTCAAAAGCCTTTCCCCGGTTTCCAGAGTCTTACTGGTCCGATTCAACAACAAGCCTCCCCACTTATCCTAAGCTCGAAAATGATAGAAATGCCGATATTTGTGTCGTTGGCGGAGGAATATCCGGGATAACATCAGCTTATTTGCTCACACAAGCAGGGTTCAAAGTCGTTCTGCTGGAAGCGGGCAAGCTCCTGAACGGCACAACGGGTCATACGACTGCGAAAATAACCGCTCAGCATGATTTAATCTACGATGAGCTCATGAAGCGCGAAGGCAAAGAGAAGGCATCGCTATATTACAACGCAAACGATGAAGCGCTCCGTTTTATTCGGCATACCATCGATCATTTGAAAATTAATTGCGGCTACTCCACTCAGGACGCCTATGTGTACACCAACTCGGAAAGCTACATCAATCATTTGGAGAAAGAAATGTTTGCTTATTCTACTCTCGGGATACCTGGCTCTTATATGGACCATGTCCCTTTACAAATCCCCGCTAAAGCGGCAATTAAGATGAATGGCCAAGCTCAATTTCATCCTCTTCATTATTTAATTGCTCTCGTCAAAGGATTTGTGGAAGCTGGTGGTGAAATTTTCGAGAACACGACTGCTGTTGATGTTGAGAACGACGGAACGTTAGCGAAAGTGATTACGAGCGAGGGGCGCCATATCGCATGCAAGCATGTGGTGTCCTGCACGCACTTTCCCTTCCACGACGGCGGCGGCTTTTATTTTGCGAGGATGCATGCGGATCGCTCCTATGTGCTTGGGATCAAGGTCGAGGGGGATTATCCGGGCGGCATGTACTTAAGCGCCGAGGATCCTAAACGATCCATTCGCTATGCTGAAATGGAGGGTCATCACAAGCTGCTGCTTGTTGGCGGGCAAAGCCACAAGACAGGACAAGGGGTATGTACGATCAACCATTACGAAGAGCTGCACAACTATGTCAAAGAACATTTTGACTTAAAGGAAGTCACGTATAGATGGTCAGCTCAAGATCTAGTTACAGGTGATAAAATCCCTTTCATTGGACGAATAACCTCCTCCTCTCCTAATATATTTGTCGCCACTGGCTACCGGAAATGGGGTATGACAAATGGTACAGCAGCCGCTTTGCTTATTAGAGATTTAATTTTGGAAAAGGAGAATCCTTACGAGGAGCTTTATTCGCCATCTCGCTCCATGTCATGGAACACGATTAAAAAGCTCGTTGTAGATAACGCTGACGTAGCGAAGCATCTTATTGCAGGGAAGCTTGAAATGGTATATAAACGACCAGAAGATTTGGCGAATGACGAGGGAAGTGTCGTAAAGGTGCACGGCCGGAGAGCAGGAGCCTACAAGGATAAGGACGGTCAGTTATATCTCGTTGATACAACCTGTACGCATATGGGCTGTGAAGTGGAATGGAATAATGGGGAGCGTACATGGGATTGTCCTTGTCATGGCTCAAGATTTTCGATAAGCGGCGAGGTTATGGAAGGTCCTGCAGAAAAGCCGTTGAAAAAGGTGCTGCAGCAGCAGGCTTTCTAACGTAATGTTTTGAAAATCATTGGATAACGACCTAATGTCTCTCAAATCCATACTCCGCGAAAAGGACATTGGTTATATGCCATCTTTGCAATTGGTGGAATTGCTATGTTTATCATGTTCGGTTTTCTCTATCCTATCCATGAGGTTCATTGGCGGAGTAGGGATAGGCTTTGCTTTGCCAAGTCTGGATGCCCTCATAACAGAAGGAATCGAGAAAAAGCATAAAAAAAACTGTCCCCACGACATGAAGTGCCGTTACGGAACAGATTTTCTTGTTGCTTCTTTCGCTGAACTTCCTGTACCTTGTTGGTGCCGAACTGTCCCGCTCCTTCCAGCACGAACAGGGCATTGTTTAAAGCTTCCTTCATCGTCTTATTTTCTTAAACTGCCGCTTCTTCCTTCCGCTGCACGAGCGCCTTCCTTTGCCATGCCTTGCTTCGCCAGCGCAGATAGAGGATCAGCCCGCGAATCCATTCATCCATAATAAACGCTGTCCAGATGCCAAGCAGGCCGTATCCCAAATGAATGCCGAGCAGATAGGTCATTGGTACGCTGAACAGCCAGCTGACGGAAACTGCTCCGATCATGGCAAACCGTGCGTCGCCCGCTGCGGCGAGTGATCGTTCAATAATGATGTTGAAGTTGCGGCCCGGCTCGAGCAGAAACCCGAGCAGCAGCAGCGTTGCGCCCATCTTGATGATCGATTCATCGCTCGTGAACAGCTCCAGCAGCGGCACCCGGAACAACGCGATGATTGAAGCCGCGGCCAGTGTAATCAACATGCTTACGCGCAGGTTGCGGTACACGGTACGATAGGCCATCTCCCGTTCACCGGCGCCGACCATGTGGCCAATAATGATCTGCCCGCCCCGCCCGATGGAAATGGTCAGGACGATGACAAGAAAAACGAAGTTCATCGTATAGATCCGGGTCGTGAGCGCCGCTGTTCCCAATGTCGCGATGAACGCCGTCGTGACGAACTGACTCGCGGAATACGAACAATTGCTGATTGAGGACGGCAGGCCGACGCGGAGCACTTTATCCACATGCTCCTTCGTCCAGTGCGTCAGATCCGCCCAGGTGAGACGGACACCGGACACCTTGCGAAGAATGATCAGGTTGACGGCCAGGCCGATCAGTTGAGCGATTGCCGTCGTAACGGCAACGCCGGTGACCCCAAACTTCGGGAAACCGAACGGGCCGTAAATGACCAGGTAATTGCCGAACAGGTTCAGAACGTTCATCCCGATTGTGACCATCATCGTGTGCCGTGTAAACCCATGCGACTGAATGATCGCCGTTACAGCGGTCAGCACGCCCTGAATGACAAGCGCGGCACCGGCAATTTGGAGGAAACGCAGCGCCATATCGAAAACCGCAGGTTCTAGTCCGAAAATGCGCAGCAGCGGACCGGCAAAGCTGACGACTAGCACACTGACCAGAACACCAAACAAGAAATTGATGGCGATGGAAGACGAGGCCAGACGGCTGATCTCGTCATTGCGGCGTGCGCCCAGGTATTGGGTTATGACGACTGCCGAACCGACGGCAATGACATTAAACATAAGTACGACGAAAATCAAAATTTGGTTGGCTACGCCGACAGCGGCCACCGCTTCGTCCGACAACTTGCTCAGCATGAACGTGTCTGAAATGCGCAGAAACATCTGCAGCGCCGATTCCACGAAGATTGGCCAAGTCAGCGAAAAGAGCGACAATTTGACGGTCGTCCTGCTTCCCTCCTTCATTGGCTTAACCCGAGGCAATGACCGAGTAAGCTTCTTTGGCTTTCTCCAGTCCATACTTCGCAATGTCAAGCGCGGAACGTCCGCTGAAATTTTCCATAAACAGCTCTAGCGACAAATAGCCCTCGTAGCCGGAAGCGTGCAGCAGCTGCGCAATACGGGCAGACGGAGCGATGCCATCGCTCGGGAATAGCCGGTCCTTGTCAGTGATTACTGCGCGCGCCGGTTCGGACGGGTAGTCGTTGACGTGTACGATCCCGATGCAGTCGCCACGGAGGAATCCGAGCCCTTCAACGTCGCTGCCGCCGATGTACATGTGGAACGGATCAAGCAGCAGCTTGGCGTCTTGGACACCGCTCTGCATCGCGACATAAAGAGCTTCACTTAGCCGATTCAGCTTACTCGCCCGACCCCAGAACTCGAGATACGGCTCAACACCAATGCCCCGTGACAGCTCTGCCAGCTTCGCGAACTGTTCGGCCATATCGTCGAGTGATACGTTGGCAACGCTGCCGAACGGTGGCGCTGCCGCTGCAGCGCAGCCCAGATCGACGAGCAGCTCCAGTTCGCGCTTGGCATGCTCGAACCCGATGCGGCGAGCCGCCGCCTCCGAGTCAGCCCAGGTCCAGAAGGCGATCGCGTTCACCACGGCAATACCTGTATCTTCGATTCGGCGCCGCAGCTCAGGCAGCTTGCCGCCGCCTTCCAAATAGGCGTCGATGTCGCGCACCCACAGCTCGATGCCAGCGTAGCCCGCTTCCGCCGCGACTGCGATTTGTTCCTCGACACCAAGCTTATAGGGAAACAGCGTCGACGTGTTGAGCGAAAGCTTAAATGGAAATGTCATGCATGAATGCCTTCTTTCATTAATTGATACATGCGAAATACTTTATAAACTGTTATTTCGTTAAACGCTGCAATTAAGGCGTCACCTCTACCGTACGCTGCTCCCTCTCGCTCTGCAAGCCAAGCTCGATTAGCCTTACGGCCATACGGGCATCCTCCGGCTTCACCGCAAGCTCTGCTGTTCCAGCGATCGCTCCGGCTACATTACGGTAATAGTCCTGATAGTTACCGGGAATTGTCTGAATTCGCCCGCTAAAATGCAAGCCGCCGAACGCCGCTTCAAGCGTACCCCAGTTGCTTTCCGGTTCCGCGCCCCATCCCGGCGTTCCGGGCGTAAGGCCAGCTTTAAGCGCATTTTCCTGAGGATCATCGCCATATTTCACGAAAGATCCGGCAGTGCCATGCAGCGTATAGCGCGGTCCCGGCTGCCTTGCCAGCAGCATCGAACGAAGCGCTAACCGCAAGCCCCCCTCATAGGTCAATGTCACGTCGAATGCGTCGTCGGACAAGGCGCCGTCACGAAGCGTACGAATATCCGCCTTAATCGAACGAGGCATTCCGAACAACGACAGCGATTGGTCGAGGAAATGCACACCCAGATCGTAAAAAACGCCCGTACCCGTACCGCCGCCGTCACGCCAGCGCTCCGGGTTCGCTATCGGAAAGAAGCGTTCCCAACGGAATTCAGCGTCCGTCAGTCGTCCAACAATCCCTTGCCGAACAATCTGACTCAGCGTGAGAAAGTCGCCGTCCCAGCGGCGGTTGTGAAAGACGCTGAGCACAAGCCCTTTCTCGCGAGCCAGCTTGATAAGCTCATCCGCTTCAACCGTCGTCGTCGTGAAGGGCTTCTCGACGACAACGTGTTTGCCAGCTAGCAGCGCGGCCTTGGCGAATGAATAATGGTCCGTACTCGGCGTCGTAACGACGATCAGATCGATTGAAGGATCAGCATAAAGTGCTCCCGTATCCCGGACGATCTGCACCCAAGGGTACCGTTCCTTTGCGGTTTTCCCGCTACGCTGCACAACGGCTGCAAGCTGCAGCTCAGGTACTGAAGCGATGACAGGCGCATGAAATGTTTGTCCGGCAAAGCCGTAACCGATAAGCCCGACGTTGATTGGTTTTCCCATGCCTTGATATGCCCCCTTCTTTCTTCCTGTAAATTCATTGCTTTAATGCCTCAAATCTCTGGCCCAGGTGAACGATAGACCGTTCATTGGCCCAAAAATTGTACAAAATCCGGTTCGGCGGATACAGCGAATCACTGGCGCTAACCGGAACAAGATCTTTGTAGATCGGATTGTAATGCTTTTTGCGATATTTCGTTGCCGTCATTCCCTTGACCGACTTAAAAACCCGGCTGAAGTAATTCTCATCCGTAAAGCCGACCGCATACGCCACAGTCTTCACGCTCTGCTCTTCATATAGCAGCAGCTGGCAGGCACGTTCGATCCGCCTGTAAATAATTTCTTCACGCGGTGACCTACCAAGATGCTTCACGAATGAACGCGAGAAATGCTCGTGCGTCCAGCCAATCGTCTGCGCCAGTGTTTCCACGGACAGCGGTTCATTCAGGTGCTTCTCGATGTAATCAAGCGCCTTCATCAGCTGCGGAGGAATCCGACTTGTCGGCGAAGCCATGGGACTGTCGGCAATCAGGCCGTTGATCTCGTACAGAAGCGCAAGAAGAAGCGTGCTGCCTCTCTGCTGCGTTCGATCCGGCATCGAATATGTGATGTACAAAATCTGCTTCATCATACCAACCAGCAGGTCACTTCCCTCAGACACACACGACGGGCCGCCCCGCTTCAGAATATCCAGATCAGGCATCATCGCTTGATTCCGTTCGAAACCAAAATGTATGAATAGATGTCTTGCCGGCTGATAAGAGTCGTATTCATATAGATGACGTTCACCCGGACGCGTAATAATGAAGCTAGGTTCACGCAGGACATAGACTTCGTCTTCCACCTGGTACACGCTGCCCGACCCATCCGGGAAAAATAGCAGCTCATAGTCTTCGATGATCCGCGGACCTAGGCCGGTCCCGGATTTTTTCACGACATCGCCCGCAATGTGGATAATTGGCAAATGATCATTGGTATTCACGGGAACCGCCCTCCTTATCCCAGTTACGGCTGCATGATGCCGAGCTTCGTTAAATTCTCGTAGCTGATGCGCAGGCTTTCAAATGGATCACGCCGGCTCTGGTCCTGCTCTACGACGAGCCACTGTACGCCGATCTCCTCCGCTACGCCGGCAATTTCCTTAAAGTCGAGCACGCCCTCGCCAATCTCAGCAAAAAACTGCTCTTCCCCTTTCTCCACATCCTTTATGTGCAGCATCGGTGCACGTCCCTTAAGCTTTCGAAGATAGGCTGCCGGATCCTCGCCGCCCTTTTTGATCCAATAGGTATCAAGCTCGGTCTGTACGTATGCCGGATCCGTTTCGCGCAGCAGAATATCGAGAGCATATTCGCCGCCGAATTTTTCGAATTCCCAATCGTGATTGTGGTACAGGAACGTAATGCCTCGCTTGTTGAGCGCTTCACCGATCGCATTCATTTTTTTTGCTTTCTCCAAAATGTCCTCACGGGATGAGAAGCGCAGCGAAATGGCGACGAAGCGTCCGCCGTCCACCTCTTCCAGGTAATCAGCGATCGCATTTGGGTCGAAGTCTAACGTATCGAAACCCGCATGCGTGCCTACAACCTTTAGTCCCAGCCCGTCAAGCAGCGCTTTCTGGCGGGCTACCGTAATCCCTTGCGGCGGACGGCCGATTTCGATGCCTTTGTAGCCGATCGCAGCTACCTTCTCCAGTGCTCCCTCATAATCCTGCGATAACGCCTCACGAATTGTATAGGGCTGAACAGCAACAGGGAATTGTTTCATGAATGAATTCACCTAACCCTTTCAGTAAAATGATAGACAGTCTATTTATGAGAACTTAATCGACCGGCGGTTAAGCGTCTAGCGTATTGTATTTGAGACCAATTGGCAGCGGCTTAGGACGATCGACAGTTGATTGAAGATGAATGTGCCTCTCCGTCTCGGAAGCTTCGAAAATGCCGAGCGAAATGTCGAGTACGTGACGGGCAAGACGTCCACTTGCGCGGTTCGCGCGTCCGGACTGGATCGCGTATGCCATATCGGCGACTCCCATGCCGCGGCCTTCCTCAGCATAAGGATGCGAATGAGGAATTTCCTTCGTTTCGCCGTTCGCAAACTTGATCATTATCGTGCCGCCGAAGAAATTCGGATCCGGCACGAGCAGATTGCCCTCGGTGCCGTAGATTTCAAGGCGGGGCGAATAACCGAAGCTTTCTTTGGCAGCCTGAAAGCTGCCGACAGCACCGTTAACGAAATCCAGCACCGCCGTAACGTTCGTTGGCGCTTCCACCGGAACCAACTGCCCGAAAGCGTGCGATTTCGGATTAGTAACCGTGATTTCCTTGTACAACTGTTGTGCGGAGCCGGTGACGCGGCGAACCGGTCCAAGAAGCGCGACTAGTGCTGTCAAGTAATAAGGCCCCATATCCATAATCGGATCGCCGCCAAGCTTCAAGAAGTTCTGGAAGTTCGGATGCATGCCGCCAGATGCGTTGCCCATGATGATCGTGCCGCTAGCAGCATATGGCGTACCAATCCAGCCGTCGTCGATCAGCTTGATACAGGTCTGGATACCAGCGCCAAGAAACGTATCGGGAGCGCAGCCCACGAGCAAACCTTTCTGTTCCGCCAAGGCAAGCACCTCGTCCGCATCTGTGCGGTTCAGGGCAAATGGCTTCTCCGTATAGACGTGCTTGCCTGCTTGAAGCGCTTTCAAGTTAAGCGGTGCATGTGCCGCCGGTGCGGTCAGGTTGAGAACAATTTCAATTTCCGGGTCAGCGAGAAGCTCGTCCACCGTATATACGTTCGGGATATTATACTCCTTCGCCCGTTTATGGGCCATCTCCGGCAACAGGTCCGCAATGGCCTTGACCTCCAAAATGTTATCGAACATGCCAGTACAGTTCTTCAAATAAATATTGCTGATCACGCCCGCTCCGATGATGCCGATCTTGATTTTGCGCATGTGTTTCTTCCTCTCTACTGATTATCGAATTGGATTGCCTGCTCCTATTATCGCGCACGAACGAACCGATCTCAATGGATCATCCCGCACAAAAACTGGATTAATTTGATATTCCCTTCTCTTCATGCGATCTTAATCATTAACATATAATCAGAGACAGGTAAACGCACGAAATCTATTTTATGCGAGATAAAAAAAGCTGGATGGTCGGTTGATCCGTCCCATCCAGCAGCAATAATTTGATTCCTAGGCTTATATGATATAAGGATTAGCCTCTATCGTTTCTGCTTTTGCAACGCCTTCTTCTAGTGTCATACCGGTAAAATGCATATCCTGCCTGCTCTGGTTCGTTCAATTCGGAAGCTCATCTCAAAATCCTCGATTGGCGTTTTCCAGTAATCCGTTCTGTACGCAATTTGCACTGCCGCTGTCTTTACTGAACTAACGTATCCTTTAGCTTAATCTTTTCTCCACAGTCCTCCAGAGCAGGGAACAAATCCACAGTCTGAATAGAACGATTTATGTTTTGAATCGTAGGTTAACGTCACAATCTCTAATCCGAACCGTTCCGCTTCTTCGAGTAATTTTTTTACTAAGACTTGACCAATTCCTTTCCTTTGATGTTGCGGATGTACAATTATATCTTCCATGTAACCGTGTTGTAGACCCATTCCAGCAATATAACCAAAAGCTACGAGTTCATTCTTATCATCCCTTAGACCAGCCCAAAAATTGCAACGCTCAAATAGAGTTGGATAATCAGAATGTCGACCATCCCATCCCACTAGTTCTCTAAGAGTTGGGACTTCATGAGGTTCTATTGGTAAATTAATGACTACCTGTTGTTTCAATTTATTGCCCCCTTAGAGAATCTCTAGTATTGATGAAGTTATACCGCCCGTTAGCTTAATGAAGGACCCTCCGCTGGTAGTCCTCATGGCATTGAACAACTATCGTTCTCCGTTAGTTCAATCTAACTTGATAATTTTTTGTGCAATAAGTTTAGTCATTGCATGTTTGTGAGGAATCCCTGATGAATTGCAATCAAACACAATTTCCGAGCTATCCTTTATAAACCAGTCTTGATAATGCGTAAGTAGTTCGCCTGAACGCCACATAAATGAATTTGATTCCTTTTCAGGTGGAGGTGCGATAAAAGGCTTATTTACAAATACATTTAGGACATGGACTCCATATGGGTTAGTATACTGTTTATAATTTCTAAATATTTCGTCACGATACTCAGGCTTTATATAGTTTAGAACACCGCTTGAATAAATTACATCGAAATAAGCATCCAAACGAAAATCCAAAATATCCGCTTTAAATACATTAACATGCACACCTATTTTGTCAGCTAGTCTCTTTGTCTTTTCTACCCCAGCATCCGATATATCGAATGCGGTAACATCATAACCATTCCTTGCAAAAAATACAGCATCTTTCCCTTCACCACAACCAATGTCCAAAAGCTTTAAATGCCTTGTAGGCGGCATTAACTGAATGGTTTGATAGCATGCCGAATTAGGCTCAATGCCCCAATAATATTCCTGTGTTTTATATTCTTCCTCATAAATGGATACTTGCTCATCTTGTGATGCATACCCAATAAGTTTGTCGATGCTTACCCTTAATATTTTCGATATCTCAGGTAACAAAGATATATCAGGCATTGTTTGGGCATTTTCCCACTTAGAAATAGCTTGAAAGCTAAGCCCTAGTCTCTGGGCAAGTTCTTCTTGTGTAAATCCCCGTTCCTTTCGATATCTGCTTATGTTTCTTGCTAATTGTTCTTTCATGATTTTTCACGCTCCTTGTAATTCCAATTGTATTGTCGTCGCTTGGAATCAACAATAACTTCTAAATTGAGTTTTTATATAATTCAACCATCAGTTGAGTTATGGCGATATTTCAGCATTACTGCCAAATAGCTTAACGAGGCTGCCAAACATATTCGTGGCAGCCCCGTCCGTTTCCTTTATTTAACTATCGCCCCCGTTTGTTTAAGTACAATGCTTCACAATCTGTTACTTTTCGTAATATAAACGTCGTTCTCTCTCATTCTGTTTAAATCTAGTCTAGGTGGAAAACCAAACATTCGGGAATATTCTCGACTGAATTGCGATTGACTTTCGTACCCCACCCTAAATGCAACTTCGGCTACATCTGTTGATTCAGCTAATAATAAGCGTCTAGCTTCCTGCAATCTTAATTGTTTTTGAAACTGAATGGGACTCATAGCTGTAACCTCTTTAAAATGTCGATGTAGCGATGAGAGACTCATATTCGCAATTTTGGCAAGCTCTTCTATTCGAAAAGATTTTTCAAAATTATTCATGATATGGTCTATAACCTCTCTTATTCTAGAGGCATTGCTACCTTCTAGAGCCATTTGCTCAAGTGCTTCACCATGTGGACCTTGTAAAATCCAATAAATAATTTCTTTTTTATACAATGGAGCAAGAATAGAGATATGTTTTGGATTCTCTAATAAACGAGCTAATCTAAGTACTGCATCTAACAAAGATGGTCCTACTTTGCTAACGAACATAGCTCGTTTAGTGTTCTTACCCTGTCCAATTTGATAATCCGTTTCATTTAAAACCTCTAATATTTGGCTTGGTGTGAATTCAAGTTTTAGAGCTAAATAGGGAGATTCTGTTGAGGCTTTGAATACTTGACCTGTTACTGGCAAGTCAACTGAAGCCACAATATAGTGACCAGGACCATACAAAAATCGTTCCTCTCCAAGCAACACCTCTTTCTCTCCTTGGAGGATAATGCAAAACGAAGGCTCGTTAACTCTAGAAATAGGTTCAGTAATAATGGATTCACGTATGACAAATAAAGATGGAATAGGCGTAGGGTGAACATCATCCTGCTTTGAAAAGTCTTCAATGAGTTTAGCAAGTTCACGTTGGTGGTTGTATGTTTTCTCAGACATAACTTGTTCTCCTTTTTTTCATCTTCGTTCATTATATCCAATAATAAATTCTTCAGTAAGATGCTTTTAGAGGATTAGGCAAAAACTTAGTAGAATTGTGATAATGGTTTCTTTATTTTTATGACATAATTAATTGTATACAGGTCACGATAAATGTGTCTTATTAGGAAAGAGAGGAACAATTAAATGGAGTATGTGAAACTTGGTAATACAGGCTTAGATGTATCTCGATTTTGTCTTGGATGTATGGGTTTTGGAGATGCTACCAAATGGCTTCACCAATGGGTACTTAATGAAGAGGACTCTCGCCCCGTTATAAAAAAAGCACTTGAATTAGGGATTAATTTTTTTGATACAGCAAATGTATACTCCCTTGGAACAAGCGAAGAATATCTTGGACGAGCTCTAAAGGATTATGCGAATCGTGATGAAGTTGTAATAGCAACTAAGGTACACGGACAAATGCATAAAGGTCCAAATGGTTCTGGTCTTTCCCGAAAAGTAATTATGAGTGAAATTGATAACAGTCTTAAGAGGTTGGAAACTGATTATGTAGACCTCTATATTATCCATCGTTGGGATTACAATACCCCTATTGAAGAAACGATGGAAGCGTTACATGACGTGGTGAAGGCTGGAAAAGCTAGATACATCGGTGCTTCTGCCATGTTCGCTTGGCAGTTCCAAAAGGCATTACATGTGGCAGAAAAAAATGGTTGGACGAAGTTTGTGTCCATGCAGAACCATTTAAACCTAATCTACCGTGAAGAGGAACGAGAAATGTTACCTCTTTGTAAGGAAGAGAAAATTGGTGTCACTCCATATAGCCCTCTTGCATCGGGGAGATTAACGCGTGACTGGTCAGTAACAACGCATCGTTCCGAGACAGATCAGGTCCAAAAGTCTAAATATGATGCAACTGCTGATTCCGACCGATTAGTTGTGGAGCGTGTTGCATCTATTGCAGAAAAACACGGTGTACCTCGTACACACATTGCACTTGCTTGGTTACTACAGAAAGAACCAGTAACTGCTCCTATTATTGGGGCTACGAAAATATCACATCTTGAAGATGCTGTAGGAGCTTTGTCAGTTGAGCTAACAACTGAAGAAATTGCATATCTTGAAGAGCCATATGTACCTCATCCAATAGTAGGTCATAATTAATTGGATTAAATTGTAGAGGAAAACCCAATTTTCCATAGTAGGAAAATTGGTTTTTTTACATTAAGATTTTTTTATATTGCTTTGTAAAGGGATGTACTTAAACTATCCTGCCAGTTAGTTTAATAAAAAGAGCAGGCTGCTGTTGCGCCTGCTCAACAAGATTTTATTCAACTAACGTGTCCCGTTGAAGCATCTCAATCCAATGGTTCTGCTTCCCTTCCCCGTTCGTCTAGGAATGAATAACGTGAAGACGGTGCCATGTTGCTTCCCATTTTTTTGACG